>NZ_JAYESN010000104.1:0-14057 GCF_034860625.1 Lamprobacter sp. | reverse complement strand
AGTCCGACAGGCTGCTAGGTCGGTGGTCGGCAGCACGTAATGCGGTGCTGAGGCCTGATTGGTGCGATGGGTACGCCCGAAGCCCTGAACCGCGGCCGGGGCACTCCAGCCGGGCTGCAGGATGTAGTGGATGCGTCGGCGGCGGTTCTGAGCGGTATTGTCGGCATGGAACGAGTACCCGGTCCCGCCCGCCCCAGAGAAGACAAGGACTGATTTCTTGTCGGCCTGGAAGGCCTCGGCATCCACCCGGGAGGCGTTCTTGCCACGGCGTTCTTCGACAACACGCAGATTGCCTTCTTCGTCGCGCGTCTGTACGAAGCGCCGGCCCCGACCGGTGATCTCGGCGACCTGGTCAGCACCGAAGGCGTTGATGATCGAGTCTAAGGGATTCTCTGGCACGCGGATCTGCGTCAACGTCTCCAACAATGCATCACGCATGGCGATGGCGCGCTGGTCGAAGACCGGTTTGCCCTCGCTATCGGTGACCGGCTGCCAGTGCACATTGCCATTGGCATCCTTGACCTGCTCGTGGGCGACGACTGGGAAGCCGTTGCGCACGTAATCCATCAGCTGCTGCCGAGGCGTGAAATCCAGCTCTTCGAGGGCGGTACCCTGTGCGGTCGCGGCAGCGGCAATGCGCTCCTGGGCGGCCTCATTGGTGTTGACGATCTGCACCACGGCGACGTTTCCGGCATCGATCTGCGAGCGCATGTGATCGATGACGGCCGGCGTTTGCAAGGCGGTCAGCACCTGGTTAAAGAAGCGCTGATGCGCGCCCCAGAACTGCGACAGCGCAGCGCTCTTCGCCTGCGGGCTGTGCCCGCCTCCGGTCAGCTCTAAGGCCTCATCGACATTGGACAGGACCACCTGCCAAGCGCCGGCGAGCTCGTCGTAGACCTCGCGCTCGAACGCAGAGAGTGGATACTCCAAGCGTTCGTAGCTGACATCCTCATAGGAGAGCGAGCGGGCGGTGTAGACGCCCAATGCTTTCAGATCTCGAGCGGTCAGCTCCATCGCGGCGATGCCGCCTGAGGAGACCTCGCCGATGAATGCCTTGGCGTCGGCAAAGGGTGTGTCTTCTCCCCAAAGCCCAAGGCGCTCGGCATAGGTCAGGTTCGAGACCTCGGTGGCGCCGGTCGCCGAGACGTAGAGCAGGGGTAGGCTCGGGATACGTGTAAATTTTTATCACTTCGTCCCGGACGGCCCCTCAGGCACGTGGCGTGAGGAATCCAGCCTGGACGAAGTGTTGGTCGAAGGCGAGAGCAGTCGTCAATCCTCGATTGCGCATGACGACGAAGGAGACGCAGTCGACCAGGCCCCATTGCTTGTCGGTGTGGCGCCGGTACAGCTCGAACGCCGACTCGAACAGCTCCGGCGTCAAGTTCACAACGGTGACGCCTGGAGACTCACGCAGATCCTCGATGATCTGCACAGCAGCGTCGCGGTCCATCCTCGACAGGGCGTTACCGATCTCCAGCAACACCGCATTGGTGACGACGATGGGGTGGCCGTCGAACTGCTCCGAGAGTGCGACTGCTTGGGCGTGATGCTGATCGTTCTCGTTGACCAGGGCGAGGATGTAGCCGGTGTCGACGAAGACGGACTCAGGCATCCCTTTCGCCGACGACGTAGGCGTCGTGATTGGTCGAGAGATCCGCTGGCCCTTGGGTCTTCACCTTTCGCAGCCGCGAAAAGATCGTCTCGTTGGCATCGCTGTTCTGCGGCTCTGCAGCGACCAGGACGACGCGCACCTTCTTGCCGTCCAAGACGTGGCGATGCTCCGGCGGAATGTCGAGAACGCCGTCGTGGGCGACGGCCTGGAATTCGATCGCGTTCATCGTTCTGGGTAACCTGTTCTTTAGAGCGTCCCTCGAGGTTCGAGGGGCGATCCCTCAAGCTTCTTTAGCTACGTGCTGTTTCGAGCTTCGGGTCCTGCCGTATCCGTTTGACGATGTCTCCAACGACGCCGCGCCCGGTCTTGGCGCCGATGCGCCGCTGGATTTCGCGCACGCTCAGATCTGTCGTTCTCGCCAGTTCCTCGACCTCTGTGACGACCGTCGTCGGCGTTCGCGGTCGACCTAGGTGCTTGCCACGTGCCTTTGCTGCCTTCATACCCGCCGAGACGCGCTCGCTGATCAGCGAGGACTCCAGTTCCGCCATCGCACCGATGAGCGTGAACATCGCCTTGCCCATGGGTGAGGTGGTGTCGATCTGGTCCTGGACGCTCACGAACCGGATGCCGAGGTGGTTGAACTCCTCCAGTGCGCTCAGCAGGTGCTTGGTCGAGCGGGCGAAGCGGTCGAATTTCCACACCAGCACGCAGTCGAAGGCGCGATCACGCGCATCGTGCATCAGGGCATCGAGCTGGGGGCGGCCCTGGCGCCGACCCGAGACCGCCACGTCCAAGTAGTCCCGCACGATCTCCAACCCGGTGCGCTCGGCGTAGCCCCGCAGCCCGTCGAACTGCAGATCGGGTTTCTGATCCGCCGTCGAGACCCGGAGGTAGAGCGCAGCTCGGTTCTTCTGGAGCATGAGTGTGTGGATCGCACGTCCGAGAATGGTTACCTTTCCGGCCAGCTAAATTCAGCCGCGTCGGTCGTGGTCAATCAAGCACTTTCTGGCCGTCTGGGCAAACCCTTTTTCGGACACCTCGCGAGCCCCTGCCATGGCCTCCATCGACCGTACCGCGTATCCCCGCTTTCGCGGGCAGTTCACCGACGCTGAGCTTGCGGCGAACTTCACCCTGAGTGAAGACGAGAACGCCTTCGTCCGTCGATACGCCCACGGCGAAGTCGGCCGATTTTCGCTGGCGATCGGCCTGAAGACCCGCCAGTTCCTGGGCTATTTCCCGGCACTCGAAGACGTTCCCGATCAGATCCGTCGGCATGTTGCCAATGTGCTCGGATTCGATGAGGAGACGGCTCTGGTCGATGGTATCGCTCGGCCGGCGACGGTGCATCGATATCGCGAAGCGATTCGCAAGCACCTCGGCAGCCGTCCGTTCTCTCACGGCGGCCGCGAGGTCGTGATCAGGACGGTCCATCGCGCAGCTCAGGTCATGAGCGACCCAGCGGACCTGATCAGCGCGTCGGTCGAGGCCCTGGTCAAAGAGGGGATCGAGCTTCCCGCGTTCAGCAACCTGGACCGGCTGATCGGCAATCTTCGCCAATCCATCCATGAGGAAATCTATCGGCAGATCGATGCCGCTTTGATCGGGGCTCAGCGGCGAGTCCTCGATGCGATGCTCGATCATACAGCCGAACACCACCTGAACCGCTTCTCGAGACTCAAGGAGAACCCGGGGCCACCGAACCTGAAACACCTACGGCTGTGGATCGACCGGCTCGCCGAGCTGGATGCCATTGTTGATCCCAGGCCGCTCCTTGGCGAGATCCCGCACACGAAAATCCGGCAGTTCGCCGCCGAGGCCAAGGCTTTGGAAACCGGTGACCTGCGTGATGTCTGCCAGCCAGGGCGGCGACACACTTTGCTGCTGTGCCTGTTGCATCAGACCCAGACCAAGACGCGTGATCAGCTTGTCGAGATGCTCATCCGCAGGATGCGGCGCACTCGCAACCGGGCCATCGAGCGGCTGCACACCCTGCAGAAGAACCAGCGCGCAATCGAGGAAGAGCTGCTCGCGGTCTTCGGCCAGGTCCTGCGACAGGCCGGTGCCACGGATGCCGATGAGGAGTTCGGCCGCAACGTGCGCCAAGTGCTCATCGAACAGGGTGGTATCGAGACCCTCGGCGCCCAGTTTCACGCGGTAACCGCCTACCACAACGACAACTACCTGCCGTTGCTGTGGCCGATCCACAGTGGCGGGCGAAGTAGCTTGTTCCGGTTGCTCGGTCTGCTGACGCTGGAGTCGGCGAGCGCGGACACGCGTCTTCTCGACGCCCTGAAAATCGTCCTTCAGCACCAGCGCAGCCGCCGCAAGCTCCTGGATGTCACACTGGATCTTGGCTTCGCCTCGCAACGCTGGCAAGCCTTCGTCCAGCAGCGCCACGACGGCGAGGTCCTGCTCGATCGCCATGCCCTGGAGCTGTGCGTGTTGATGTACCTGGCCGAGGCGCTGCAAAGCGGCGACCTGTATGTCGCCGGGTCCGGGGCCTACGATGACTACCGCACCCAGTTGTTGCCCTGGGACGAGTGCGACCGCAGGCTCAAGGACTACAGCGCCGCATTGAAGCTGCCGACCCAGCCCAGCCGGTTCGTCTCCGAGCTGCGAGACAAACTGGAGGAGCTGGCCAGAACCGTCGACGCCGGCTTCCCCGACAACAGCGCATTGCGAATCGACCAGGATGGAACCCCGCATCTGATCCGCCAGGTCGCTCAGCCGCTACCCCAAGGTCTTCAAGCCTTCGAGCAAGCGATCCGGGAACGGATGCCGGAGCGGCATCTGCTCGATGTGCTCAAGCACGTCCAGCACTGGTCGTCATTCACGCGCCACTTCGGTCCGCTGTCCGGGTCCGATCCCAAGCTGGAGGACGCGACCAAGCGGTATCTGTTCGCCGTCTTCGGGTTCGGCTGCAACCTCGGTGTCAACCAGACCGCACGCCACGCACCGGAAAGCATTAACCGGCACTCGCTGCGTCGGATCAACGCCCAGCATGTCACCGTCGACAAACTCGTGGCCGCGTCCGCCGACATCATCCGTGAGTACTCCCGGTTCGAGCTGCCCATGCTCTGGGGTAAGCCGAACGTGGCGATCGCCGACGGCACCCACATGGAGCTGCGCGAGAATAACCTGCTCGGTGAACAGCACATCCGTTACGGCCGCTACGGCGGCATCGCCTACCATCACATCTCGGCAACCTACATCGCGCTATTCAGCAACTTCATCGCCTGCGGAGTCTGGGAGGCGGTCTACATCCTTGACGGACTACTTCAGAACCGTTCGGGCTTCGAGGTCGACACCGTCCACGCCGACACCCACGGCCAGAGTGAGCCGGTTTTCGGGCTGGCCTATCTACTCGGAATCGATCTGTTGCCGCGCATGCGCACCTGGAACGACGCCGAGTTCTACCGGCCTTATGCCGGAGCGAAGTACGCTCATATCGACGCGCTTTTCACCAAGACCATCGACTGGGGGCTCATCGAAACGCACTGGCAGGACATGATGCAGGTGGTCCTGTCGATCCAGGCCGGCAAGGTGCTACCGTCGATGCTGCTCCGCAAGCTGGGCAGCCGCAGCCGGAAGAACCGGCTCTACTTGGCCTTCCGAGAGCTGGGCCGGGTCGTGCGGACCTTGTTCCTTCTGCGTTTCGTCTCCGAGGCCGACCTACGCCAGAGCATCCGCGCCGAGACCACCAAGATCGAGTCCCACAACGACTTCCTGGACTGGATCGGCTTCGGTGGACCGGTCATCAAGAGCGGCGACCCGGTCGAGCAGCTCAAGCAGGTGAAATACATGGGGCTGGTCGCCAACGCCGTGATGCTGCAGAACGTCGTCGACCTGACGGATGTGCTCGCCCGCATGGCCGAAGAGGGTTTGCCCGTGACGCCCGAGCTGGCTGCAAAGACCGCTCCCACCATCCGCGACCATCTACGGCGCTTCGGACAGTTCGACGTCGACATGAACATCTTGCCGCCGCCGCTTCAGCCGAGACCGCTGCCGTTCCCGGTTGGCGATCCGAAGTGATAAAAATTTACACGTATCCCGAGCTTACCCCCCGAGCACGCGTGCATCCGGCACCTCCTTCTGCAGGTTGATCCCGGCGATGGCCTGCTGGGACGGCTTGCGCTCGCCGCGCGCGCCCTTCACGGCAATCGCGTTGCCCATGCTGTGGGCCTCGTCGAAGGCAATCACCCCATCGAAGTCCGGACCCAGCCAGTCGGTCAGCTGTTGCAGCCGTGTCTGTCCTACCCGGCCATCCTGGTCGGTGCTCTGGCGCTTTTCGCCACCGCGCAGGGTGCTGTAGGTGGTGAAGAGGATGCCCTTCTCGCGCGTGATCGTCGCGCTGGCCTTGGTGTCTCCTTGGAAGAATAAGAGGTCCGGATCACCGCCGACACCGGCGAAATCCCTTCGCGCGTCCTCGATCAGCCCGCGGTTGAAGGAGACCCAAACGGCCTTCTCTCGACCCTGCACTAAGTTGTCCAGGATCACCCCGGAGATCTCTCGGCCCTTGCCGACCCCGGTGCCATCACCGATGAAGAAGCCTTTCCTCGACCCGTTGGGCAAGCGCTCGTTGTGCGCTTGGCCAGCATAGACCACGGCCTCGAGCTGAGCGAGGGAGAGTCGCCCCTCCTCGATCACCTGCGTGGGCAGCTGTGGATTGTAGGTCGGCGCTGGTGGCTCGACAGCGCCCATGGCCGCGCTCTGGACGAGTCTCCCTGGATGCGCGTGGGCACCCGGGATCATGAGCCGCTGCGGTCGGTAGGCGGTAAAGACCGATTCGGTCAGCTCCGCCTTGGGCTCAGGCTCGTGCTCCACATTGCCCTTGATCGGGACAGGGCTCGCGACCGGCACGGCCGGCGGGCTCTCTGGCGCGTTCGCTACAGGGGCAGCGTTGCCGACTGGGCTCTGAGTGACGCCACGATCTCCTCCAGGAGCTGCGCCGCGGCCTGATCCGGATCGGGATCGAGCTCGATCTGGTAGTTCTCCCCTGGGGCGGACTCCGTCAGCAGACGCATCGCCTCCTCGGGGTTCGCCTCCAAGCGCGCCATCAGGAGCATCGGCTCCTCGATCGTCGGTGTCTCCAGCGCGCCCTTCTGAAGTGCTTGACGCAGCAGGGCCAGGGTCGCGATCTCCTGATCCGGACTCCAGAGGATCTGGCCCTGGGCGAGGATGGTCGCCGCGCGTTGATTCAAGGGTTGGCTGTTCAGCAGTGCGTAGTCGTGGCCGATCATGGCGGATAGCCTCCAGCAGTAGCGGTAGGTCGGACACCGACTCGACCGAGGCCACCAGCACCGGCGCGCGGGTTGGCCCGTCCTTGTCGATGACGAGGAGACGATTATCGAAGGTTGTGCCGTACTTGGCGTACTCGCGACCGGAGATGCCGATGTTCGCACGCACGTTGTAACGGCTCTGGATCTGGTCCCACCAATCGCGGAAGGCCGGCCGATCCGGTCCCATGCCATCACCGACGATCGCCACCAGGCGCCCGTTCTCGGCGAGGCGCTCCAGGGCTTGCTCGAGATGTCTTGCGCCGTTGGCGGTCTTGCGCTGGCCTTGGATACGTCCGGCCGTCGCCGAAAACGGAGGATTCATGACCACCACGGTCGGGACCAAGGAGCGCGGCAGAATGTTGTGCAGCTGCTCGGCGTTCTCGCCGGTCAAGGTCGCCTCTGGGAACAGATCCTTGAGCAGCTCGCGGCGACGTTCGGACAGCTCATTGAGCAGCAGATCGGCGCCGGCGAGTTGTGGCCAGATCACCAGGTCGCCGGTCCCGGCGGATGGCTCCAGTATCCGGTCTTCGGCACCGAGGTTGGCCGTCCAGTTGGCGACGAAGGCCAGCGCCGGTGGCGTCGAGAACTGCTGGAATTCGTCCATCTCCGCATCACGACGCGTCTGCGTCGGCAAGCGTTGCACAAGATTGGTGAGATCGCGTGCCTTCTGTGCCGCCTGCTCCTGGCTAAAGCCTGTCCAGGCCTCGGATTCAGTCTCTCTGAGATGGAGATTGACCGCGACCTCAAGCGCATCGTAGGCGTCTTTGGACGACCACTTGCCCTCGGATTGGGTGCCGCCGAAGGCCTCTGTGGCCTCCGCGGCCAATTGACGCGAGGTCAACGGGTCTCCGCTAGCCAGGTACTCGCGCAGGCGCAGTGCAAGTGCGTAGCGTGGCGACAGAGAGGACTCCTTTGACGCGAGCAGAGATGGCGCCGGGTTCGCCAGCCAGTCGTCGAAGTCGAAGGCGATCTGATAGGGGTTGTCGGTCTGTTTCTTGGCCATGAAGCTCCGTGTCAACAACGTCCAAAAGCGGTCAACCAGGGATCGCGAGCATCAGCGCTCGTGACCGGCTTGAGCCCGACGAGGCGTGGCGGCGGCGCGCTTCGGCGGTGGCATGCTGGCTGGAAGCTCGCGCGCAGCAGTGCGCTCAACGGGCGGGAGCTTCTCGATGTTTGCTGGCTGACGGTCCTTCTCGTGGGCGAGCAGGTGATCGCTGATCTTGTCGGCGTCTCTTGCCGCGCGGAGGATCTCTTTCGGGTCGTCCTTGAGCACCTTGATCCAGTGCTCGACATAGGCGGCATGCTGGCCAGGGTCATGACCGATGCCGATGCGCTCGCCGATCATCAGCGAGGCGATCTCAGCGCGTAGCTCTTCCTTGGCGTAGCCCGCACTGCCGAAGGGATGGGCGAGGTCGCGGTTCAGGCGGCTGGGATGGCCGGTCGCGTGGGCTGTCTCGTGGTGGCCGTGATGTAGTAGCGATCAGCGCTCGAGAAGCTGTCTTTCGGGGGCAAATGGATCTTGTCCGTCGCCGGCCGATAGAAGGCGCGATCGACTTGGTCGTGGCGGATCTCGACACCGGAGGCCTGCAGCAGGGCCTCGGCACGCTCGTGCCGATCCCAATTCGGCGTCGTCGTCTGCAGGGCCGGCAGGCCCTCGATCTGCTCGGCGTTGAAGACGACCGCGGTGAAGACCTTGGGTCGGTCTAGCTCGATGTTGCGGTAGCGCTTGTTGCCCTCGGCATCCAGTAACGGTTTGCCAGCGTCGTCCTTGAGCAGCACCTGGTCGTGGAATTTGTAGTACTGCACCAAGGTGCCCTTCTCGCCACGGCGGACTTGGGCGCCGACGCTTTGCGCCTGCTTATAGGTCATCCAACGCGGATCACCCCGTCCGTGCATCTGCAGCCAGAGGGCGTTGCCGCCTCGATAGCGGGTGCCACTGACCGGATTGTGCGGTAGCGATAAGGAGCCGGGCGCCCAAGGCTTTTGCCAGGGAGCGGTGCCTTCCTCGAGCTGTTGGATGAGCGTATTGGCGACCTGCTCATGGTAGGGGATGCGCGGCTTATCCTCGGTCTTGCGCTGGCTCTTGGCTGAACGGGCCATTAGGCGCCCTCCTCGTCAGGTTCAAGCGCTTGCTCTGGGAGGTACTCGGCTGGAATGTCGGCGGAGGCCAAGGCTTCGTCTTCGGTCAGTGCCTGCTCTTCGAAGGCACCTAGCTCCTCGGCGGTGCCTGGATCGAGCTCGATGCGGGTACCCGGGATGTTGAGCGACAGTAGCTCTTGATCAGTGGTTCTGGTCATCGTGACTCCTGGTGTGAATGAGATCAGCGCTCGCGCCCCTGATGTTCGAGACGGTTGCGCTGCTTGAGTGATGGCGGTGGGGTCAGGCTTTGATCAGGCGCTTGGTGAACACCGGGCTCTGGTCGATAGTCGTAATGGTCGGCGACGTAATCGCGGATGGCGTTCGCGGCTTCGTGATCCTGTTGGGCCGCATAGTGATCCGCGATGCGGGTCCATGCCTCGGCGCGACGACGGATTGCACGCTCTTCGGTCTCGGCCTCGTAGCTCGGGGATGGATTCGGGCGCTCGCGGGTACCGCGACGGTTGAGTTCCTCGAGGTCCCTGCGGTACCCCTCTTTGCCCTTGCCACGGCTATAGGCAGGCAGGGCCGTGGCGGGGATGCCATAGCGCTCGAGACTGTCAGCGAAGCTTTCTCGCCACGCCAAGAGGTCATGCTTGCGCGGGTTCAACCAGCGGCCATCATCGCCCTGCAGCCCGATGACCACATGGGCGTGGTAGTGATCACGATCGTCGTGGAAGGTGAACAGCCGATCGTGGGCCTGGAACTGGTTATTCAAGAAGTCTCTGACCGCCAGCTCGAAAGCGCCGGTCTCGGTGCCGGCGGGCATCGAGAGCATGAGGTTCATGCTGATGCGCTTGCGTGGTCTGCCGCGTGCTCTCCGAGCGCCCTCCCCGTTCTGCTTTGGCGTAACACTCGCAAAAGCCTGCCCATAGGCATGCATTGCCTCCTGCGTCGACAGTCCGATTCGGTCACCGATGCTGGAAAAGCTAACCCCCTGATGGTCGAAGACCTCGTTGTCGCCGTTCCTGGAGATGTAATCCAGATGCGCACCCAGCTGCTTTGACGACGACGAGAAGCTGGTGATCTTGACCATGACCTGGGGCTTTCGTCGAACCGCGGTCAGTAGCGTCTGACGCAATGCGCTCGCCGAGGGTGGCTTCTGTGCTTGGCCAGCTTTGGCCCGGCCGGTCTTGGCGAAGACAAAGCGCCAGTCATCTTCGAGTTGGTTCGAGACCGTACTCATGGCATCCACTCGAGCGGCGTCGAAGCGCCAACCTGTTCAACGACGGCATGACACATACGCAGGCTCAGTCCGGCAAGCGAGTCTTCAGATCGGACAGCAGCAGCCGGCTCTCGCGGATTCGACTGTCGATCTCATCGAGCAGGGCCTGCGGAACCACTACGGGGCGACCCTCATTGGCTGCGTGAGCGAGCTGATTGAGGTTGATTCCGAGCCCACGCAGCTGACGATCGTGTTCCTCGAGGAGATGACGTAACGGCGGATCGATGCCGTGCTCCTGTTCAAGGCGTTGGCTCGCGGCTGCGCGGAGCCAAGCAGAGATAGAGCCCTGCCCTCGGTGCGAATCGATCAGCCGACGCAACCGTGGTGGGATGCGAAAGCGAAGGACGGCAGAGTTAGCCATGGGTGGCTCGCTGACCGTCGAGATAGGCCAAGCAAACGCGCGGTGCATACCGCTTGTAGGCCATTACGGCTGGCGGCGCGCTGTGGGTGGTGCTGTGCTCCATCAGTCTCTCTTCGGGTTGCCCGCGCACGACAGGTGCGGGTTGGGCGCTTGGTTGAGAGGGGGACGGAGGGTCTGGGCAGGCGCGGCGGCAAAGATGTACCACATTTTGCCTATCCTGCCTTAGCCGACCCCTCAACCCCCTCCCCCGCGATGCTCGCCGGTGTTGCATGCCTATCGCTTAAGTTTCGCGTGCTACTGCGCGGTTACTGCATATTTTAGGCAAGTTTCTCACATGTTTATGCACTTGTCATGCATTTTTTATGCGCGTATATTTCTTTCTAACGCGCTTCTCTTGCTTTTCTCGCGCATAGCTAACTCGTAATTTGCGCAATGGTGCTTCATGACTCATGACAAGGCGGATTCCGTAGAGAAGACGAGCCCGGTCGAGGCGGCGGAAGCGGCGCTGGATCGACTGGCGGCCAAGCTGGCACCGCCGTCAATTGGGGCGCAGATCCGGCGGCTCTTGCCAAAGATCGAGAACGCGATCGAGGCCGGGGCAACCCATGAGCAGATCTTGGAGACGCTGCGCGAGAGCGGCATCGAGATGACGATCGCGACCTTCCGCAGCGCGTTCTATCGGGCGCGGAGCAAGCGGAATCAGACGCAGACCGGACGCCAGGAAGGCGGTAGGGAAAGGAGCAATGGGTACGGGTCGCCGGAGGATCTCTCCTCATCTGACGGCGAGCAGTGCCTCAAGGGTGCATCAAAGACAGAACGAGATGCGCGATCGGGCGCCGATGTACGGCAGGCATCGCGTGATCCGCTGGCGGTGCCAAAACGGCCTAAGTCTTTCGACTGGGACCCGACGGCGCGGCCGGAGGTCACCTTCATCAATAAGGATGACGACAGGACAGACACCGAACACTGATCGCGTCTCGTCAGCCTGGGATCGTCCAGGCATCGAATCATCTTCCACGTTCTATCCATCTTCCGACGGAGTAGCAGCATTCCATGGCGACGTTGTATGTGACCCTGCAAGGCAAGGGCGGGGTGGGTAAGAGCTATTTGACTGCGGCCTTCGCCCAGTGGCTGGTGGAGCAAGGGCGGTCGGTGGCGTGCATCGATACCGATACGCTCAACCCG
This sequence comes from Lamprobacter sp., assembly GCF_034860625.1. Classification (NCBI taxonomy): domain Bacteria; kingdom Pseudomonadati; phylum Pseudomonadota; class Gammaproteobacteria; order Chromatiales; family Chromatiaceae; genus Lamprobacter; species Lamprobacter sp. The sequence goes on along the minus strand of NZ_JAYESN010000104.1, from coordinate 2,259 downwards.
ACCCTACTGCAGTACGCGCCACTGAAGGCGACCCACCTGAAGCTGTCGCAGAATCATGTGATCGACCCACGGGCGTTGGATACCCTGGTGGGGATCGTGGTCAAGGCGCCGGACGACGGCCAGGTCGTCGTCGATGTCGGCAGCAACGGCTTCGAAACCTTGATGGCCTATGAGGTGGAGAACGGGGTCTTCGCCCTGCTCCAGGAGTTGGGTCACCGGGTCGTTGTACAGACGGTCATCGCAGGAGGTCCGGATGCAGAGGAGACAGTGAAGGGGACCATGGCGCTACTGGCGGCGACGGATGTGCCAGTGATTCTGTGGCTGAACGAGCATCTGGGTCCGCTGGAACTTCATGGCCGGCCCATCGCGGAGGCGGCGTTTCTGCACGAGGCGCGGGACCGGATTCTCGGGACTATCCTCCTGCCGGCTCGGACCAAGGCCACCTTCGGCAAGGACACCGAGGAGATGCTGCGCCAGCGCCTGACCTTCGCCGAGGCGATTGAGCAGTTCGATCTGATGCCGCGCACTCGGATCAAGCGCATCCGTGATGAGTTATGGGCACAGCTCGATGCCCTGCCCATTGATGGCGAAGAGGGCGAACGCTTGGCACGCGCTTCGGCGTGAACGCGCCTGACGATCTGATCGGCGATATGATCGCGGAGGTGGCCCGTTCTCACGGCGTGGCGATCTCGCGTGATGATCCGATCTTGGCAGTGGTGCTGCTGAATCAGGTCGTCTTGCGGCGGTATCTGGAGGAGGTCGTCACCCCGGTGGCCGATGCGATCCGGGGCGCGACCAGCGAGTCGATCCGACAGGTTGAGCAGTTTGCCGAGGATCAGAAGATCCTGGATCGAACAGGTATCGCTGCAGGATCGAGCCTCGTTTCTAGAAGCTCAGCAGGCGCTGCACGATGCCTGGAAGGCTGACATGGAGGCGCTCATCGAAGGGCAGAACCATGCACTCCAGCAAGTGGTGATCCAGACTGCAGGATCGTTGCGCGCACAGATGCAAGACACAGGAGCCAGATCGCAAACCCTCCAGCCATCAACAGTGACGGCAGTCTCAAACGCACCGCCACCGGTCATCACCTGGATCTGGATCGCTGCGGGGATACTGCTCGGTGTCGGCGCGACCATGACGCTCGCGGCAGTTGCATCGCTGATTCTGATCGCATAAGACATGGTCGTCGCAGCTGAACGATTAATCGCGCGCCAGACGCAGCAGGATTCGGCGTGATCCTCTTGCTGGCCGACGAGACCCTGAACAACAACCTGGTTAAAATTCTTGGGTGGCAATGATGCAGCTAACATTGACACTACCCGATGAGCTAGCCGCCAATTTTCAAAGTGAGGACGAACTGCGTCGAACGCTCTATGAGGACTTCATCATCGAGCAACGCCAGGTGGGCGCGATCAGTTTGAGTAAGGCCGCTGAGCTGCTCGATCTGAGCTATCAGGAGTTCTTCGCCCTACTGGGACAAAAAGGCCTGACCTTCGTCAACATCTCAGCGGAAAAGGCGGACGCTAGCTATCGTGCCTTCGAGGCATTGATGGTTAGGTGTAGCGACCCGCTCTGTAGCGCACATCATCAACCGCTTGATCGCTGCCTGTAGCCGTCTAAACCTTAAGCCAACAGCCGAGGCGATATCGTACAAACTCGCGTGATCTGACGACTTGGCCTATGCTGATGCCACCTTCAAAGGGCTCCACTGGCCATGTCTTCTGAGAGGCTGTCTAAAAACTAACTTATTGATTTTTAAGTTAAAATATTCTAGAATCTATTGAAATACTGGCTTATAGCCGTTTTCTTATAGAAGTGCAACATGAATCCTGATCGGCTTCAGCCAGGCCAAAAGTACCCAAGTGATCTGACCGATGAGGAATGGAAAATCCTAAAAGAAATTGTAGAAGAGCTTGAACCTTATATAACTGGACGTCCAAGAACCGAAGATCTTCGAAAAATATTCAATGCTATTTTTTATATCAACAAAACGGGCTGCCCATGGCGATATTTGCCAAATGACTTCCCAAGTTATAAAAATGTAAATTATTACTATAACAAATGGACAGACAATCAGTTTTTCGAAAAAGCAAATACAGAATTACGTCAGCGCTTGCGCATTAAAAGAGTACGCGCACCAGATCCGACTGGGGCTATCATTGATAGCCAAAGTGTCAAAGGAACTTCAGAATCTGGAATTGAATCCGGATTCGATGGTGGGAAGCTTGTCAAGGGAAGAAAGCGACATATTATAGTAGA
>NZ_JAYESN010000103.1:0-14104 GCF_034860625.1 Lamprobacter sp. | reverse complement strand
AATATAAAACAAGGTCTTAAGATGACTCACAAGGCCACCCAACAGGTGAAGCAATGATCATCTGCAATGTATTGAAATCTCAGCGCTAATCTGCGTAATCTGCGGTTGAAAGGCTCTTTTTAGCTAGCCAACCACGAACCCCTTACCGAGGCTCGGATCAGCGATGAAGCACTTTACCAATATCCTCTACGTCTTGGAGCAGGATGCCGAGCAGCCTTGCGGTCTGGAGCGCGCCGTTGCATTGGCGCGGGGCAATCAGGCCCGGCTCAAGGTGGTCTCGGTGATCGAGTCGCTGCCGGCTGGAGCACCCTTGGAGGGCTTGGATCTCACCACCGATGATCTGCAAGCGGCGAGCCTCGCCGAATCTGAGCAGCGCCTGAACGCGCTGGTCGAGCCGCTGCGAGAAGCGGTCGCGATCGAGACCAAGGTGCTGACCGGGAAACTGTTTCTCGAGGTGATTCGGGAGGTCGTGCGGCACGACCATGACCTGGTGATGAAATGCGTTGGCGACAAGCCGCCAATGGCGGCGTTGTTTGGCAGCGAGGATCTGCATCTGTTGCGCAAATGTCCCTGCCCGCTCTGGCTGGGCCGACCGCAGGATGCGTTGAATTACCGCCGCGTGTTGGCGGCGGTCGATGTGGAGCCGCTGGTCGCAGCCAAGGAGCAAGCGCAGCAGCAGGCGCTGAACGCGACGATCTTGGATCTCGCGGCCGCGCTGGCGACCTCGGAATTCGCCGAATTGCATGTCGCCCACGCCTGGACCGCGCTCGGCGAGCCGATCTTGCGCGGTGGCATGCTGACCACGCCCGCCGAGACGAAGATCGACGCCTACATCGAGGCCGAGCGACGCCGCCATGGCCAGGCGCTGCAACAGGCGCTGGCGGATCTGGAGGCACGCGCTGGGACCGAGGTCATGCAGTGGCTAAAACCAGTACGGCATCTGCCCAAAGGCGCCGCGCGCGAGGAACTGCCGGCGCTGGCGACGCGCATCGATGCCGACATCCTCGTGCTCGGTACCCTAGGACGCAGCGGCGTCTCTGGTCTGCTCATCGGCAATACCGCCGAGGCCGTGCTGCAACGGATCGACTGTGCGGTGTTGGCGGTGAAGCCCGAGGGTTTTGTCTGCCCAGTCGTTGCTTAAGGCGATTTCTGGCAAAGCTGATACCGCCTTGCTTGTCTTTTCGCTCGCCTTCTGCGCTATGCGTCTTCGGAACGCGCTTTTCCGTCAATCGACTAACGCCCTTCAGCGGTGCGTTTGCGCTGGATGTCGATGATGTTGTCAGCGGCGAAATCGACGGCATCGCGGAACGGGTAGAGGATGACCGGCGCACCGGCGCGCCAGAGCTGGGCGCCGCGGGCTTCATCGCGCGCGACCACGGCGATCTCGCCGTTGAAGCGGCGCTCCGCTAATGCCTGCAGCAGCATCCGATTTGAGTCGATATCCGGCAGGGTGCTGATCACCCACTGCAGCCCGTCCAGGGGCAAGGTGTCGAGGAAGGCCGGGTCATGGCCATCACCAAAGCAGACCGGGAGCTCGTCTTGGGTGAGATGGCGCACCAGATCAGGGTCACAATCGACGCCGAGCACGCGCATGTCCGCGGCGCTCAAGCGCTTCGCTAAGCGCAGCCCATAGCGGCCGAGGCCGAGCACCAACACCTGCGGGCGCAGATCCGCTGAGACCTGGGCCTCGGCGGCGATCTCGCGGAAGGGCGTGCGGCGCTCGAAGACGCCGAGCACCGGCGCCAGCAACCGATACAGCGGCTGCGAGTACAGGATCATGTAGGTCGACAGGGTGATGGTGATGATGCCGACCAGGGTCGTCACGCCAAGCGCCTCGACGCCGATATGGCCGAGGCCGATGCCCATGGCGATGAAAACGATCGAGAATTCGCTGATCTGTGCCACCGTCAGTCCGGCCAAGAAGCCGGTGCGCTTGCGGTAGCCCATCACGCCCATGATGGCCATGACGATCAACGGATTGCCGATGAGCACGAAGAGCGAGAGCAGGATCGCCGGCAAGACCTCGGCGCCGAGGGTCGAGAAATCGAGCTCGGCGCCCAGGTCGACGAAGAAGAACAGCAACAGGAAATCACGGATGCCGCTCAGACGCGCGCTGATCGCCTCGCGGTAGACGGTGGAGGCGAGCGAGAAGCCGGCCAGGAAGGCGCCGGCCTCCTTGGAGAAGCCGACCCATTCGCCAAGAGCCGCCAACCCGGTGCCCCAGGCGATGGCAAAGATCAGCAGCAGCTCCTGCGAGCGCGCCATGCTGCGCAGCAGCGGCGGGATCAGGTAGCGCATGAGCAGGAACATCAGCAGGGCCGCGCCGAGGATGCGGGCCGCGAGGGAAACGGCGATCTCCCAGGCCGGCGCGTCGCCGCCAGCGCCAAGCGCGCTCATCGCCATCATCGCCACCACCACGGCGATGTCCTGCACGATCAGGAAGCCGATCGCGATGCGCCCGTGCAGGGCATCGAGCTCGCCCTTATCCGAGAGCAGCTTGACGATGATGATAGTGCTCGAGAAGGTCAGCGCGACGGCGATATAGAGCGCCTCGACGACGCCTTTGCCGAGCGCCAGGATGAGCAGGAAGCCGAAGACGATGGTGAAGGCGAGCTGGCCTAAGCCGGTCGCCAGCGCCACCTTGCCGATGTCGCGCACGCGCGTGAGATCGAGCTTGAGCCCGACCACGAACAGCAACACCGAGACACCGATCTGCGCTAGCACGCTGACCTGATCGTGAGAGGTCACCAACTCGAACCCTGCCGGTCCGACCGCGATGCCGACGATGATGTAGGCGATCAGTACTGGCTGACGCAGGCGCACCGCAAGCGCGCCGGCTGCCGCCGCGAGGACCAGCAGCAGCGCCAGTTCGGTAAATGGATCGAAGGCCGGTAGGCTAATGGGCAGGCTGATTGGCATGGATTCACGCCTCATGAGAGTCAATCTATACACTAGCACGGGCAGTGATCTGGGTGGCGGCGAGGGTAGCGGTCCGGGCACCGGTTCAAGCAGCGCTCAAGGCAGAGTCGACAGGCGTCGTCAAGGGCCTGGTTGATGCTGGTCTGGCTGCTGGCGATGCTGCCGCTGCTGTCGACTGGGCGCTGTATTCGCTCTGTCCGCGCCCTGATACATCCCCCGACCTCGTTGAGCCTTGAGGTCATCAGGTTTTGATGCTGCCGGAGCCGAGCCTCGGTTAGACTAGTGGGTTTTGCGACGCGCCAACCCAGGCAGCCCAAGATCATGTCCCAGCTGGAAGAACAGCTCCATCGCCGGCGCACCTTTGCGATCATCTCGCATCCAGACGCCGGTAAGACCACCTTGACCGAGAAACTGCTGCTATTCGGCGGCGCCATTCAGCTCGCCGGCACCGTCAAGGGCCGCAAGGCCGCGCGCCATGCGACCTCAGACTGGATGGAGCTGGAGAAGCAGCGCGGTATCTCGGTCACCTCCTCAGTGATGCAGTTTCCTTACCATGAGTCGATCGTCAACCTGCTCGATACACCGGGCCATGGCGACTTCTCGGAGGATACCTATCGCACCCTGACCGCGGTCGACTCGGCGCTGATGGTGATCGATGTCGCCAAGGGCGTCGAGGAGCGGACCATCAAGCTGATGGACGTCTGCCGACTGCGCAGTACGCCGATCCTCACCTTCGTCAACAAGCTCGACCGCGAGGGCCGCGATGCGATCGAGGTCTTGGACGAGATCGAGCAGGTGCTGCAGATCCGCTGCGCGCCGGTGACCTGGCCGATCGGTATGGGCAAGCGCTTCAAGGGCGTTTACGACCTGCGCCATGATCGCACCCACCTGTTCAGCGCCACGCACGGCGGCCACATTCAATCCGGCGAGGTGATCGAGGGGCTGAACAACCCGCGCATGGACGAACTGCTCGGTGACCAGGCCGATGAGCTGCGTGAGGAGCTGGAGCTGGTGCAGGGCGCGAGCCATCCCCTGGATCTGGATGACTATCTGGCCGGTCAGCAGACGCCGGTGTTCTTCGGCTCGGCGATCAACAACTTCGGCGTCAAGGAACTGCTCGATGCCTTTGTCGAGTACGCGCCGGCGCCCTTGCCGCGTCCAACGCGCGAGCGGCCGGTCGAGCCCAAGGAGCAAAAATTCACCGGCTTCGTGTTTAAGATCCAGGCCAACATGGACCCGGCGCACCGCGACCGAGTCGCCTTCCTGCGCGTCTGCTCGGGCAGCTATAAGAAGGGCATGAAGATGCGCCATGTGCGCATCGGCAAGTCGGTACAGGTGGCTAATGCCATCACCTTCCAAGCCGACGAGCGGCGCCAGGTCGAGGAGGCCTGGCCGGGCGACATCATCGGCCTGCACAACCATGGCACCATCCAGATCGGCGATACCTTTACCGACGGCGAAGACCTCAAGTACGAGGGCGTGCCCTATTTTGCGCCCGAGCTGTTCCGGCGCGTGGTGCTCAAGGACCCGCTGAAGACCAAGGCCTTGCAGAAGGGCGTGCTGCAGCTGTGCGAGGAGGGCGCCACTCAGGTCTTTCGTCCGCTGAAGAACAACGACATCATCCTCGGCGCGGTCGGTGTGCTGCAGTTCGAAGTGGCCGCCTATCGGCTCAAGGGTGAATATGGCGTTGAGGCGGTGGTTGAGGCGGTGAGCGTGAACACCGCGCGCTGGGTCGAGTGCGATGATCCGAAGATGCTCGTGCGCTTCAAAGAGAAGGCCTACGAGAATCTGGCCTTGGATGGCGACGATCAGCTGGTGTATCTGGCGCCGACGCGGGTCAATCTTGACCTGACCCAGGAGCGTTGGCCGGATATTCGGTTCCTCGCCACGCGCGAGCTTTGAGGTTTGATTAAGAACCACAGACAGACAGAGACAGAGACAGAGATAGAGATAGACGCAGATCCTTGCTGTTTCTATCCATCAGGCCTGACTGAGGTGCAGTGATGACCGTGCATGACCAGGGGGCTAAGGCGGGGTTACGGGTGCTTGCGCCGGGTCTGTTGGGTCCGGTACCGCTGTTGTCTGAGCAGGCCCCAGCAACACCGGTACTCGATCTACTGCTCAAGCGCGGTCGGCCGCGGCATGCACCTAATGCCCAGGTCGAGCCCACTTGCTTGACAGGGCGCTTGTTAACGCTTTTTGGTGCGGCCTCGAGTGCGCCTTATGCGCGCGCTGCGGATGATCCGAGCTGGGATCGGCAAGGCATGGTGCTGCAGGCTGACCCGGTCCATCTGCGCCCGGATCGCGATCAGCTGCGGTTGTTTGATGCTCGCCATCTTGGCATCAGTCAGGCGGAAGCCGATGCGCTGGTGCAAGAGGTCAACGCGCATCTTGTCGACGATGGGCTGCGGCTGGTGGCGCCGGTGGCCTCGCGCTGGTACCTGGAGCTGGCCGAGTCGCCGCAGATCGAGACCCATCCGCTCGAGACCGTGATCGGGCGCCACATCGATGGCTTCTTGCCGACCGGTGCCGATGCCGGCCGTTGGGCGGCATTGATGACCGAGCTGCAGATGCTGCTGTTCCAGTCGCCGGTCAACCAGGCGCGGCAGGAGCGTGGGCGACCGGCGGTGAATGCGCTCTGGATCTCGGGCGTTGGGCACTGGCAGCCGCTGGCGCTGGAGCCGAATCGCTCGCCAGGCTGGTCGCGCCTCTGCGCTGATCATGCCTTGGCGCGGGGCTTGGCCATGGCTGCTGGGCTTGAGGTGCTGCCGGCTGCGGCGCCTGCGGATCAGCCTGGCACCTTGATGGTTGCCGATGAGATGGCGGACGGCATGCTCGACGCCGATGCTGGGCTCTGGACAGCGGCTGCGGCGCGTTTGGAGACCCGCTTGGAGGGTGCTTTCAGCGCCTTGCGCACGGGTCAGATCGTTGCCATCGAGCTCGATCTCTGCGATGGACGCTGCTGGCAGTTGACCAGGGGGAGGCTCCGCCAGTTCTGGCGTCGCAGTCCTTCGCTGGCTCAGCGTGTTGCCTCTCAGTCCTTACCGTGAAACAAGCGCTTCATGGTCCAGGGTGGCGACGCGCTATGCACGTTGGTTCAATAAGTAACGGTTCAGAAACAAGTGGCACAACTCCACCAAAGATGACCGCCCAAGAACGGCTTAGCTGGCCAGTAGATGTTCCGGTTATTCTTGCACCGTTCCTAAGGGGGGTTCAGGGAATCTGCGCCATCTGCAGTTTAGGCTTATGCGTTGATCTGCTTTGTCTTGATCTTAGTGGCGGCGCCAGAGCAAGGTGCGGTTGTTCACTGGCATGGGGATATCGGCCTCGAGCGCGAGACCGGCAGCAGCGGCAAACCGTTCGAGATCGCGGCGGTCGCGCACACCACTGAGGGGGTCGCGCAGGCGCAGTGAGCGATCAAAAAGGGCATTGCTCTCGCTGTTGTGCTGGCCATCGAGGCTAAAGGGTCCATAGAGCAGGAACAGGCCCTCGCTTGGCAGCAGTGCGCCGACGCCGGTGAACATCCGCTCGACCTGCGCCAGCGACATGATGTGCGCGGTATTGGCGCTGTAAATCGCGTCATAGTCAGTGCCGCTGAATGCGTCGATCCAGTCGGCATCGACGTCGAGTTCCAATGGGGCAGGCAGGTTTGGCAGCCCAGCCTCCTCGATCCACAGCCTGATCCCGGGCAGGTGATAGGCCACATCAGTGCATTGCCAGCGCAACTGCGGCAAGGCCGAGGCAAAGTGGACGCCGTGCTGGCCGGTGCCGCTGCCGATCTCGAGCACGGAGCGTGCCGAGGTCAACCTTGGCGCAATGACCTCCAAGATCGGCTGTTTGTTCTCTTCGCTGGAAGGCGAGAAGGGTTTGTTCGTCATGCCTGAGGTCGCTCGCTCGGTTAGCCGACGGGCCAGGATCATCGTTGCCGCCGTTGTGCCGGTGAGTTAAGGCTCGAGGGTCGCTTTCGCAACGGGCATCCTGAGTCGGCGCTGATGCCGGTGGCGCGGATCGGCTATGATGCGCATCTGCTGGCCGTTCAATACTCCCAGCCTGATAACCTCATTAGACCCCTGTTCAACCTCCGTTACCTCCGTGATGAGACATCGATGCGTGGAACGCTCCTGAGCACTGTGCTGATCAGCGTCGCGCTGCTGGCGGGTTGCGCTGCTGGTGGCTTGCGCGATGATGGCAGCGATGCGCTCAAGGCGCCGGGCGCGATGCGCGCAGGTCGTGCGACTGTCTTGGAGGACGGGTCGAGTGTCTCGGGTGGCAGACTTGACGCGGGCTCGGCCGGCAGTGCCGCGGCCTCAGTCACCTTCGAGACGGGCGACCCTGAGCGCCAGCAAGGATCTGGCGAGCCGCCCATCTTGCCGAACGAGGGCATCTTATTCGATCAGGATTTTGATCAGGATTTTGATCAGAAAGTATTCGATAAGGGCGTGCTCTATGCAATGGCCTATCTGCCCTCAGCGAGCAACGTTGAGACCGAGCGCGCCAACAGCCTAGCAGCGCTCTATGCGGATGCGCGCCCCGGCTACGATCTCTACACCTTTGTCCTCGGTGGTCCGGTTGGGCCGCAGCCGGGTAGCGAAGCGGCGGCCTACGATGAACTGCTGCGCGTGATTGAGACCTACGTGCTTGGAGACCCTGCTGAGTCGGGCGCGGCGCGCGGGCAGCATGGCTTCTTGATCCAGGTCGATCCTTTGCTCGATGGTCAGTTCGATGCAGGACGGTCTTCTGATGCAGGGTCAGAGGCTGGACAGGCTGCCGACGCGGGATCATCTGGCGCCTCGCTGGCGGAGCGGGCGCGGCCCGGACTCTCGTTGCAGATGCAGGCGGCGCTGGCTCGGCAACTGCGCGTGTTTGGCCATGTCGAGTTGGCGGACAGGCTCGAGTCTTCGAGCGGCCCGTTCCTGGTCTCCAGCCTGCGACCAGCGTTGATCCCGATGTCAGAGCAGGTGCCGCTGCTGATCGTCGATCTCCACAGGCTTGGGCCTGAGTACATGTACTCGCTGATTGACGCTTATGATCGGCCCATCCCCAGCGAGCTGCGTGGTCGTCCGGAGAGCCTGTCGGCGATTGGACGCCGTGTGCAGGGCATGTTTCCCAATCGGCGTCTCGACACTGGTGCTGAGCCGCCGCCATCGGGAACCTGGATTTGGCTGATCGGTGAGCCTGGCCGGGGCCTTGCGTCGGCGGCTGCGACTTTTTGAGGAGGTATGATCTTGGGCGGACGACTGAGCGGTTTAATTCGATTCCTGATCGGCATTCTGCTGCTGCAGTCAGCCACGGCGTTGCTCACCTATACGGCACTGATGACCGATCTCGAGCAGACGATCTATCTCTTTGCCGGCGTCGCCGCGTTGCTGGGCTTCTTGGTGGCGCTCTGGTTCGATTCCGTGGTTGGCACCGTGCGCGAGCAGACGCTGTCAAAGCAGCAGAAGCAGCACACGCGCGAGCGCGAGAAGCTGCGCATGCAAGCCGAGCGCGAGAAGGCCAAGCTGGTGGCGCGCAAGAGCAAGGATTCGGGCGGCGCCAAGCTGCGTACAGGGGTTGCGGTGGGTGGCGTGGTCGGGGTCGGCGTGGCGATGATGTTCGCCCAGTTCCTGACGCTTGGGCTGCTCACGATCGCAACCGCCGGTGGCGCAGCGGCCGGTTATGGCCTGCGTGTTCGCCAGGAGAAGCGCCTGCGCATCCATAGTGCAGCCCTGAACAACGAGCGGTTGATCGCGTCCTCTGCCGAAGAGCTCCCAGCGCTCGAGGCGCAGACGTCGGGGGTGGTCCGGCGGCGGAAGAAGCCCAAGAACGTGACCGGCTAGTCAGCTGACAAGGCGAATCGGTTCTTGCCCGACTGCTTGGCCTGGTACATGGCGTGATCGGCCTGACGGAGCAATTGGTCGCCGTCCAGTTCCTCCGCCTGCGGGTAGAAGGCGACGCCAAGGCTGGCTGCGCGGCGGCGGCGTGTAGGCGCTCGATTCGTGTCGGGAATGCGTGGTTGTCGGACAGGCTCCTAGAATCTAAATGCGACTTTTGGACTGCTGCCTATACGCAGACGAAACGATCATAATAACTGTAGGTTCGCGACGAAAAAGACGGTTTATAGGACGCCAAATATTTTTAGCGACAAATAAACCGGGGATTTGTCGCGTAAACGCTTTTTTGGCGACATATCATCCTCCGCATGCCAAAGCAGATTTCCACACAAGAGCTTGAGACTATCCTGGCGATCGTGGCGGCTCATCCAGACGGCGTGCAGATCCAGACCATCCGCGAGGGGCTGGCGAATCAACTTCCGCCGCGCATGCTGCAGCGCCGCCTGGCTTTGCTGCTCGAACAGAAGCGGTTGGTGGCCGAGGGGCAGGGCAAAGGTCGTCGCTATCGCGTCCCCGTCACCATCACCGGTAGCGCCAACCTGACACTGGGGAAGGTCACGGCCACAGCGCGCGCTGAGCTGTATGTTCCGATCTCGCCCGAAGGGTTGGCGATCAAGGAGTCGGTTCGAGCGCCGATTCAACACCGGCAGCCGATTGGTTATCGGCGGGCCTTTCTTGACGACTACCGACCGAATGAAACTTGGTACTTGCCTTCAGAAACCCGTCAGCGTCTGCTGGAGATGGGGCGCCCGCCCGGCGCTGAGCGTCCAGCTGGGACCTACGCGCGCATCATCTACAATCGTCTGCTGATTGACCTCTCTTGGAATTCCAGTCGCCTGGAAGGGAATACCTATTCGTTGCTTGAGACCGAGCGCCTGCTCGAATTGGGCGAGGTCGCCGAGGGTAAGGATGCGCTGGAAGCGCAGATGATCCTGAACCACAAGGGGGCCATTGAATTGCTCGTCGAGCAGGCCAGCGAGATCGGTTTTCATCGCTACACGATCCTGAATCTGCGTGGTCTGCTGGCGGACAATCTACTCGCCGATCCGTTGGCTGGCGGTCGCTTGCGGCGCATAGGGGTAGGTATCGACGGAACCGTCTACCATCCGCTAGAGGTACCACAGCTCATCGAGGAATGCTTCCGGGATATTCTCGATACCGCGGCTGCGATTGCTGACCCTTTTGAGCAGGCCTTCTTTGCCCTCGTTCACCTCGCTTACCTGCAGCCATTTGAAGACGTGAACAAGCGCGTTTCTCGTCTGGCAGCGAATATCCCGCTCATTCGCGACAATCTCTGCCCGCTGTCTTTTGTGGATGTTCCAGAGCGCGCGTATATTGACGGCGTGTTGGGTGTCTATGAGCTGAATCGCATCGAGCTGTTACGCGATGTGTTCGTTTGGGCCTATCAGCGGTCCTGCGCACGCTACTCTGCCGTGCGCCAGTCATTGGGCGAGCCGGACCCCTTCCGCTTGCGTTACCGGACGTTGGTTGCCGAGGTGGTCGCGACCCTGGTTCGCGCCGGGCTGGACAAGAAGGCGACGACGGCATTGGTCCGGCAACGTGCCGCGGAGCAGTTGCCGTTAGAGGATCAGGCGCGGTTTGTCGAGGTTGTGGAGACCGAGATGATGAGCCTCCATGAAGGCAACATCGCTCGTTACCGCCTGCGGCCCTCTGAGTATCAAGCTTGGCGGCAAGGCTGGCGCTGACTGGGATTGAGCATGCCGACCCCGGTGACCGCCATGCTTGCGGATCAAAGATCAGGCACGTTCTCGCGCAGTTCTTGAAGCCAGATCTTTGCTTCGGCATCGCTAGGAGCGCGCCAGTCACCGCGCGGCGAGAGTGAGCCGCCGGAGCCGACCTTGGGGCCGTTCGGCATGCAACTGCGCTTGAATTGGCTGATCTGGAAGAAGCGGAACAAAAAGACCTCGAGCCAGCGCTTGATCTCGGCGAGGTCATATTGGTGGCGGCGTGCCTCGGGCAGATTCTCTGGCCACTGGCCTTGGGTCTTGTCATGCCAGGCGTGCCAGGCGAGGAAGGCGACCTTGCTTGGGCGCAGGCCGTAGCGGCTGATCCAGTAGGTGTTGAAGTCCTGCAGCTCGTAGGGGCCGATCTTGGCCTCAGTGCTCTGTAGGCCGCTGGCATCGGCATTTTCCCAGTTGGCATCCGCCGGCACCAGCTCAGGCGAGATCTCGGTGTCGAGGATCGCTTGCAGCAGGGCGTTGGTGTGGGCCTCGAACTGGTCGCTAGTGATGACCCAGCGGATCAGATACTGGATCAGGGTCTTGGGCACCGACGCATTGACATTGTAATGCGACATCTGATCGCCCACGCCGTAGGTGGACCAGCCGAGTGCGATCTCGGAGAGGTCGCCGGTGCCGAGCACCAGCGCGTTGTGATGGTTGGCGAGCCGAAACAGGTGTGAGGTCCGCTCGCCGGCCTGGACGTTCTCGAAGGTGACGTCATAGACCGGCTCGCCGTCGGCGAAGGGGTGGCGCAGATCCGCGAGCATCTGCCGACAGGACGGCCGGATATCGATCTCTTCGGCGGTTGTGCCTAAGGCTTGCATCAGGCCGAGGGCGTTGGCGCGGGTTTCTTGGCTGGTGGCGAAGCCGGGCAGAGTGTAGGCGAGGATATTGCTGCGTGGCAGCCCAAGCCGGTCCATGGTGCGCGCGGCGACCAACAGGGCTTGGGTTGAATCCAGCCCGCCCGAGACGCCGATCACGATCCGGTTGATCCCGGTGGCGCGCAGGCGCTGGGCTAGACCATGGACCTGGATGTTATAGGCCTCATAGCATTGCGCATCCCGCTCGGCGCTCTTGGCCGGCACGTATGGAAAGCGGGCGATCGCTCGCTGCAAGCCGAGATCACCGCTTGGCAGCTCGGGGCTGAAGCGCACTCGGCGCATCGGTTGCAGGCGCTCGCGCTCGGCCCGGATGCTGTCGCTAAAACTGGTCGCGCGCAGGCGCTCTTGTTGCAACCGCTCCAGATCGATGTCGGCGCTGATCATCTGCTCGGTGCTTGGGAAGCGCTCGGACTCGGCTAGCAGCCGATCCTGCTCGAAGATCAGGGCATGGCCGTCCCAGGCCAGATCCGTGGTCGACTCACCCGGGCCTGCGGCGGAGTAGAGATAGGCGGCGATGCATTTACCGGATTGCGCGGCGCAGAGGTCATTGCGATAGCTCGCCTTACCGATGGTGATGTTGCTCGCGGACAGATTCAGCAGGACCGTGGCGCCGGCCATGGCGGCATAGGTGCTGGGTGGGATCGGCGCCCAGAGGTCTTCGCAGAGCTCCATGTGGAGGACCAGGCCGGGCAGGCTGCTGGCCTCGAACAGCAGGTCGGTCCCAATCGGGACGGCTTGGTCGAGCAACGCCATCTCAGGCCTGAGCAGCGCATCGGCGGCGGCAAACTGGCGCTTCTCATAGAACTCGCGATAGCTCGGCAGATAAGACTTCGGCGTCACCCCGAGGATGCGACCGGCATGGATGGCAACCGCGCAGTTGAACAGGCGCCCGTCGATGCGCAGCGGCAGACCTACCGCGATTAAAGGCGCAAGTGCGCGGCTGGCCTCGACCACCTGAGCGAGTGCCGCAAGGGCGGCATCGAGCAGGGTTTGCTGATGGAAGAGGTCATCGTTGCTGTAAGCGGTAAGTCCAAGCTCCGGAAACAGGGCGATGAGCGCACCGGCCTCATGAGCGCGACGGGCGAGGGCGATGGTCGCCGCCGCATTCGCGGGCGGGTTGCTGATCCGCACCTCGGGCACACAGACCGCGGCCCTGACCAGGCCCTGCTGATAGAGGTTGAAGAAATCGCTCACTGGGTTATGGTCCTAGGGAGCCAGCTTAACGATTGTCGGATGTCTCATCATGCGCATGTTATACCTTTCGCCCCCGGGTTTTCGCCTCAGACAAACGCTGAGATCCCTGTTTTTCGAAGCAAGACTCACCACTCACTCCTCAATACTCACTTCTGATGGGTATAGTGGAGATAGGCGATGAGCAACGGGTCTTCGGCGACCTTGTCAATCAACTGATCTCTCTTACCGCAATAGGCTCGAAGCATGATCCATCGCACGCTGACCCTCATCCTCACGACACTGTTGATCGGGCTCCTCGCCGGCTGCGTCAGCCAACCCCAGGCCGTGGACACCGCCAGCGATAGCAGCGGCCCGACGCTCTATGGCCAGCTTGGCGTCTCTATCGACCATGCCTCGGTCAAGTAGCGTCCCCACGCGCTGCAAGTGTGGTGGCGTCTCACCAGCTCACGCCGACGCAGCCGATGAACTCCGCCACAGCAGGCGCTCAAAGCCGAGCGCGACCACGGCATGGGTATGCAACCGCAAGCGCTCACCATAGGCCTGCTCCAGACCCTGGCGGTGGCGGGCCAGCTGGGCTTCGGCCGCATCCAGGCAGGCGGCGACCCTGGGCTGGGTGCTGAGCGCCTCGCGCGACTGCGCGCGCAGGGTCTCAGCGGTCTCGCCGAGATCCTGAAGGCTCAGGTATTTGAACTCGAACAGGTGATCGAGCAGCGCGAAGCGGCGCATCTCCTCGCGCACGATCAGCGACAGATCGGCATGGCCGCGCTCGATAGCGGTCTCCGAATCCATCACATAGAAGATGTCGGCGAACAGGGCGACGAGAAAGACCGTCTTGACCGTCAGCTCGTTGGACCAGCGGTAATCGCGGTTGTCGAAGACGCGCAGATGGTTGGCTTCCAGCACCTCTACCAAGGGGGCGAGTTCGCCCTCCGCGTACAGGGCCTTGGCGGCCTGAGCGAGGCTTTCGCGCTCGGGGTAGTTGGGAAACAGCTGATCACGGAACTTCTCGACATAGAGCTTGCGGATGACCAGATTGGGAATACCCAGTACCAGTTCACCGAATGGGGTATGGTCCCTGAGCGTCAGCGCGCCAAGAAAGTACAGCAGTGATCCGAGATAAGGCGCGTCTTTGGGTGCACGACGCAGGTCTTCAACACCAAAGCGGTGCGCCAGGCTGGCAATCAGTGGCGGGTGCTCGGGATCAAGCGCAGCGCCGATGAGTTCCTCCCCATGCGGCTGGCGGGCGACGAAGTCGATGCGGTTGCGATCCATGGCGAGGTTGCTGTCGAGCATCTCGCGCGGCGGCGCGCCGGTGGTGGCTAAGGCCTTGAAGAAGTACAGCGCCAGGGTGGGATTATAGAGCCCTGGGCCGGGCTCGTAGCCGAAGCGGTAGCCGTTGTACCAGATCCGCATGGTCTCGAGCATGCGCGCGGACCAATCCTGGTCGCGTTGCTGCTCGGCGGCGAGCTGGTCGAGCACGGCCGCAATCTCGGCT
>NZ_JAYESN010000102.1:0-14225 GCF_034860625.1 Lamprobacter sp. | reverse complement strand
AGTCCTGTAACGACAGGGGCAACGCTAATGGGCGGTCGCGATCGATGGAGCGGAAGTTGGGCATCGGCGTTTTTCCTGAAGCAGCACGACAGTCTACCAAGTCGGCACGCCGGCGGTGGTCGCAAAGTCCGACAGGCTGCTAGGAAGCTCTCGAATCAAAGTTCAGCATCGCGTAGCGATTCCTTATATCACTTTAGTCCGCAGTTCAGTCTGCGGACAAGGACTTTCAGTCCGCAACCCATACTATGGACTTTCAGTCCATAGTGATTGATTAAAAGAAAATTTTTCGGCGGGAATTGCTGGCTCAATGCCAAGCTGCGCGGGTACTACCAGTATTACGGAATGCGTGGGAACTTCAAAAGCCTCAAAGACTTTTATTACCATGTCAGACGCAACCGCCGCAGTCAGCGGCGAAGCTACAACTGGAAGGGGTTTGCTGAGAGGGTCCAGGTCTTCGGGCTCGAACGACCACGCATCTGCCATGACTTCTGAGCACCGCAATCTCTATCGACGCCTTATGTGCGAAGCGAGTCACTTTGAGGAGCCCGGTGCGGTAGTTCCGCACGCCGGGATCTGTACGGGGGCGGTCGGGCAACCGGCCGTCCTACCGTGATAAAATTCGACATCGCATAGGTGCATCAAGTTATTTCTAGAAAATATTTGTAATCCATTGTTTTATAAGCCATAAAAAAACCTAGAATAGCCTGAGTAGTTAACAATTTCCTTGCTTCTGATCGTGCTCAACAGCTTGTCGGCCTGTTGCCAGATGGTTCTGGGCGAGCCCGGCATCCTTGCCTGGATGATCCTCAAGCTCGACGAAGAGATCGTCGCCGGCGGCATCGCAAGGCTCAATCGCCAGCCGAGTGATCTTGAACGGCTGTGCCGGGTCGATCCAGACGAAGTAGCGATAGAGGAAATGGATATCAAAGGGTGAGTTCAGCTGACCGGCAATTGCTTCCATGTTGGTTTGTAGCGTGACCTGGGTCAGCCCCGATAAGCAGGATGAGTTTTCGTAACCCGCTGATACTTTAAGCGTATTTCACACAGTCATCCCATGGATTGGGGCACTACCAAAGGTCGAAATCGATGGAGCGTCATGGACTTGCCGATCGCAAAACCGAGCCGATAGTCGGGGCGCTCGTTCTTAGGTATCGTCACCAAGTACGTTCCGCTTCTCGGAACAGATGACTTTTTTGATGCGCCCTATTTTTAGTCGCGCTGCTTGCTGGATGGGGCTGTACTCATTGTTCTCTGCCGTTGAAGGCAATCGCTGAAGACAATGGCATCCCTGCCAGCGTTTAGCCCAGACTGCGATCTTCAGCCTTCAGCCTTCAGCCTTCAGCCTTCAGCCTTCAGCCTTTCTTCTCCATGTGCTCAGCCAGATACAGCCAGGTATCGATCACCGTATCCGGATTCAGCGACACACTCTCAATCCCTTCCTTGACCAGCCAGTCAGCGAAGTCGGCATGGTCCGAAGGCCCCTGACCACAGATGCCGACGTACTTGCCCTGCTTGCGACAAGCCTGGATGGCCATTGAGAGCATCGCCTTGACCGCCGGGTCACGCTCGTCGAAGTCGGCGGCGACCAGGCTGGAGTCGCGGTCGATGCCGAGGGTGAGCTGGGTCATGTCGTTGGAGCCGATCGAGAAGCCGTCGAAGTACTCGAGGAACTGCTCGGCGAGCACGGCGTTGGAGGGGATCTCGCACATCATGATCAGCTTGAGGCCATTTTCACCGCGCTTGAGACCCTGCTCCGCCAGCGCCTCAGTGACCGCCTTGGCCTGATTCAGCGTGCGCACGAAGGGGATCATGATCTGCAGATTGGTCAGGCCCATCTCATTGCGCACGTATTTCAGCGCCTCGCATTCCATCTCGAAGCAGGCATTGAAGCTCTCAGAGACATAGCGCCCGGCGCCACGGAAGCCGATCATCGGGTTCTCTTCCTCGGGCTCGTAGCGTGGGCCGGCGACCAGGTTGGCATACTCATTCGACTTGAAGTCGGACATGCGGATGATGACCGGATTCGGCGCGAAGGTGGCCGCCAGCGTGGCGATCCCTTCGGCGAGGCGCATGACGAAGAACTCACGCGGGCTCGGATAAGCGGCGATGCGCGGGGTGATCTCGGCCTTGAGGTCGTCGGGCAGCTGGTCGAATTCCAGCAGCGCCTTCGGATGGATGCCGATGCTGTTATTGATGATGAACTCGAGTCGAGCCAGCCCAACGCCGGCATTCGGGATCGAGGCGAAGCCGAAGGCACGCTCCGGGTTGCCGACGTTCATCATCACCTTAACCGGCACCTCGGGCATCTTCTCGAGCTCGATCACCTTATGCTCGAATGCAAGCTCGCCGTCATAGATGTAACCGGTATCGCCCTCGGCACAGGAGACCGTGACGGCTTGGCCATCGGCGATCTTATCGGTCGCATCGTTGCAACCGACCACCGCTGGAACGCCCAATTCGCGGGCAATAATAGCGGCATGGCACGTGCGCCCACCACGGTTAGTGACGATCGCGGCGGCCCGTTTCATTACCGGCTCCCAGTCCGGGTCGGTCATGTCGGTGATCAGCACGTCGCCGGCCTGCACCTGATCCATGTCGCGAATCGACTCGACGATGCGCGCTTTGCCAGCGCCGATGCGTCCGCCGATGCTGCGTCCGGTGGCGAGCACCTGGCCACCGCTCTCCTGCAGCCGATAACGCTCGACCACCTGCCCGCTGCGGCTCTGCACCGTCTCTGGGCGCGCCTGAACGATGTAGAGCTTGCCGTCGAGGCCGTCTTTGGCCCATTCGATGTCCATCGGGCGCTGGTAGTGCTGCTCGATCAGCACCGCCTGCTTGGCCAGCGCCTCGATCTCGGCATCGGTGATCGAGAATTGCTGGCGCTCGGCCATCGGTGTTTGTTCGGTGCGCACCGGCTCGCGGCTGCCGGGTTCGGCAAAGACCATGCGCATGGCCTTGTCGCCAACGGTGCGACGCAGGATGGCGGGGCGCCCGGCCGCGAGCGTGGGCTTGTGCACGTAGAATTCGTCGGGGTTGACCGCGCCTTGGACCACCATCTCGCCGAGGCCGACGCTGGCGGTGATGAAGACGGCATCGTTGAAGCCGGATTCAGTGTCGAGCGTGAACATGACGCCGCTGGCGGCGAGGTCGCTGCGCACCATGCGTTGGATGCCGGCCGACAGCGCAACATCGGCGTGGGTGAAGCCCTTGTGCACGCGATAGGAGATGGCGCGGTCGTTATAAAGCGAGGCGAAGACCTCCTTGATGGCGCGCTTGACGTTGTCTAAGCCGTGGATATTCAGGAAGGTCTCTTGCTGACCGGCGAAGGAGGCGTCAGGCAGATCCTCGGCGGTGGCAGAGGAGCGCACCGCCCAGGTTGCATCGGCGGCGTTGTCGATGTTCTCGGCGAGGGCGGCGTAGGCCTGTTCGATGGCCTGGTCGAGCTCGGGCTGGAACGGCTGCTCGATGATCCAGCCGCGGATGCGCGGGCCAGCGGCACTGAGCGCGGCGATGTCATCGACGTCGAGTGCGTCCAGCTCGGCGGCGATGCGCTCGGCCAGGCCATCAACGGCTAAGAAGTCGCGGTAGGCTTGCGCCGTGGTCGCAAAGCCACCAGGGACAAGCACCCCGAGCTGGGTCAGATGTTGAATCATCTCGCCAAGCGAGGCGTTCTTGCCGCCGACGACGCCCACGTCATCCATCCCTAAGTCGCTTAGCCAACGCACATAATCGGTCATTGCTCTCGGTGCCTCTGGATCGAAAAACAAAACACTATAAACGATAGGTTACTCGTTTATTGTGCGGTGCATCAATTTGCTGAAGTTGGTTGTGCGACAATCGGTTCCGCGACCGCGCGCGCGCCTGAACTGGATAAGATGAGAGATTCTGATCAAGACTGGGAGGTTGCCTTGCTCGCCACCGTTCGTGACGCCTGCCAGATCTATCCGATGGTCCAGGACTACCGGATGACCGAGGCCGGAGCAGGGGGGGCTGCAACCTGTCGAGCGCGCCCCTAAGTGATTGATCTGCTGTTCTGCCATCGCGTTGTGCGGAGCCCTCAAGCGGCGATGGCAAGGCCCGATCATCCTTGGCGGCCTGCTCGCCATAGAGGTGCGTCAGCTCGCTGTGGATGCGATCGTCCATGAACGGCTCCCACAGGTTGCTGAGCGCGACGCTGCGCAGCTGCAGCATGGCGTGAGCACCCGGGACGGTCCAACGCATGCCTGAGCGCTCCATGCGATCTTTGACCAGATGCCGACAGGCGCCTTCGATCACACCGGTGGCGATGGGAAAGCCGGCCTCCAGGTAGGCATCATAGGCCATGCGATGGCGGTTGCCATCGAGATCGGTGTACACGCGATCGAGGCGTTTGCGCGCCTGGCCCCGGCGGGGCTTGCGCTGGGCCTCGAGGTCGGCAATGACGCCGGACGCTTGGCCATGGAGCACCTGACCCAAGGCCGTTTTCACCCAGGCACGGCGCTGTTCAGGGGTATAGTGGACCCCGAATTTAGGACAGCTATTTAAGTTAGTGTCTGAAAGAAAACCCGTTGTTATTCAAGAACATCAGTCTGCTCATGGCGAAAGCGCGCCGGTACCGGCGCCAATGAGCGCAGATGCAGACGCAGCGCCGCCTTGGCCAGCAGGTGCGCGCTCACAGGTGTCGTCATGAACAAGAACAGCGCGACGAGCAGCTCTGTCGGATGGGTGGTTGCCTCCTGAGCAGCAAAATACAACGCCGAGGCCGCGAGCATGCCGCCGACGCCTAGGGTTGTCGATTTGGTGGGACCATGCAGTCGGCAGAAGAAGTCCGGCAACGAGGCCAGGCCGATCGAGCCGATCAGCGTGAAGGCGGCCCCAAGCAGGATCAGTGCGGCGACGAGGGTGTCGGTCAGCATCCTCAGTGTCCTCCTGTGATGATGTCTATTCGATCAGCTTGCCGCGCAGCAGATGGCGGCTGAGCGCGGCGGTGGCGATGAAGCCGAGCAGGGCGAGCAGCAGCGCCGAGGCGAAATACAGCATGTTGTGGAATTGAATACCGAGCAGCACCAACAGCGCGATGCTGTTGGTGTAGAGGGTATCCAGTGCCAGGATGCGGTCGGGCAGGTCCGGGCCCTGCAGGGCACGCCAGAGATTGAGCAGGAGCGCCAGACTGAGCATCGTGAGTGGGGCACCAATGGCGAGATCTAGGATGGTCATGGAAAGACCTCCAGCAGTAGGTGTTCATAACGGTTCTTGATCTTTGCGCATTCGATGGCGGCATCGGCCGGATCGGGCGCATCGAGCAGATGCAACAAGAGTACGCGCCGATCGTCACTGAGATCGGCCGAGAGTGAGCCCGGCGATAGGGTGATGGTGGTCGCCAGGATGTAGAGTGCAAAGGGCTCCTCCAACGTCAGCGGCAGCTCGACGAAGGCCGGTCGCGGATGGCGTGAAGGCGACAGGACCAAGGCAGCGATGCGCAGGTTGGCGATGACCACGTCGACCGCGACGCGCCATAGATAGAGCGCGAGCAGGTGCGGGCGACGCGGCCGGCGTCGGTCGGCCCAATAGCGGCTTGAAGCCGCGGTGATGCCCCAGGCCAGCATGACCCCGAGCAGGATCTGACCGGGCGCAAGGCTGCCTTGCAGCAGCAGCCAAAGCAGCGTCAAGGACAAGGCCGCCAGCGGATGGCGGGTCAGTGGTCCAACGAGGCGCCTCATGGCGGACCTCCATGGACCACTGTATGGGTCTCGTTGAGCGGGACTACGGGTAGGTCCACCGGCTTCAGTTCCTTGATCGCGGTGATGTAGTCCTCGCCGTCCAGGAGTTGTAACGCGAGCGTCTGGCTGTAGTCAGCGATCGGCGCGGCGAGGAGCATCAACAACGGGCTGGCAGCGAGCAGCACGGCTGCGGCTGGCGCATAAGCGCCGCGCCCGTCGGCAATGCTTGCGGAGGGCTTCCCTTGCCAGAAGAGCGCCATCCCAGCGCGCGACAGTCCGATCACGACAAGCAGACTGGAGCCCAGTATGGCGGTCCAGTTTAGCGTCCAATCGGGATGCAGCCCCGATGTGTCCCCGCTTGCGCTTTGCAAGGCGTCCAAGATCAATGCCTTGCCGATGAATCCGCTCAACGGTGGCAGGCCCGCGATGGCCAGGGCGCCGAGCAGGAATAGCGCACCCAGCCAAGCGGCCGCGGGCGGCTGCTGGGCGGGCTGGAGTCGGGAACCTTGCTCACGGCCCCGACTGATCACGTCGATCAGCAGGAACAGCCCCGCCGTGATCAGGGTGGTATGGATCAGATAGTAGAGACCGGCGGCAATACCCTCAGCGGTACCGACGGCAACAGCGGCCAGCAACGTGCCGACCGAGACCAGGATCAGATAGGCGACCATGGTCCGCAGCTCGGTGGCAACGACCACACCGATGGCACCGACCGCCAGTGTGAGCAGTGCCCCGGTCCCGATGAGCGGCTGAATGGGCAGCCTGGCGACTGGCAGCTCTGCCAAGGTGGCGTCGCTGACCGCATCGCCAATCGGCATCAGTGCGAACAGGCGGAGCAGGGCATAGACACCGACCTTGGTCATGATCGCGAACAGCGCTGCCACAGGCGCCAATGCCGCGCTGTAGGCCGGGACCAGCCAGGCATGCAAGGGCACCAGCGCCGCCTTCAGCGCGAAGGCGCCGATCAGCAGCAGCAGACCGGCGCCGGCCAAGGGAGCCTGGTCTGGAGCGAGCTCGGTCAGACGATTGCTCAGCTCCGGCAGGCTCAAGGTGCCGGCTACGGCATAGATCGAGGCCACGCCCATCAAGAACAGGCTCGAGCCGACCATATTCAGCACCACATAGTGCAAGGCCGCGCGGCTGCGCGCGGGACCGCCGCCCTGGACCAGGAGTCCATAGGAGGCGATCAACAGGACCTCGAAGAACACGAAGAGATTGAAGAGGTCGGCCGTGAGAAAGGCGCCGGCGAGACCGAACAGCTGCAGTTGCAGAAGTGCATGGAAGTGACGGCCGTTGCCCTCTTGGGTGCCGGCGCTCCAAGACAGGTGCGCAAGTGCCGCCAAGGCGAGGGCGCTGGTGAGGCTCAGCATCAGCGCCGAGAGTCGATCGGCAGCCAGCACGATGCCATAGGGCACTGGCCAGTCTCCGATTAGGGTGGCTGGTATCTGTCCCCTTGCGCTCAGTATTAGCAGGGCGACTGCGGCGCCGAGCTGACCGAGGGCACCGATCAGGCTGAGCCGGCGCTGCTGGCGAAGCGGCATTCCTGAGCGGGCGAATAGCCAAGCCCCGATGCCGAGCGGTAGCGCAAGAGGCAGGATCAGTAGCAGGCTCACCGCTCCTCCTCGCCGGATCGGGATTGATCGGTCTGGGCGTCAACGCGCTCGGAGCCGAGGTCGGATAAGGCGCGCAAGACCAGTACCAGGACCAAGGCCGTCATCGCAAAGCCGATCACGATGGCGGTGAGGACCAGCGCTTGGGGGAGCGGATCGGCCATGCGCTCGATCGCGTTGCCGCCGCTTTGCGCGGGTGCCGTCACCGGCGCCTGTCCGACCTGGAGTCCTCCCGAGGCGAAGACGAACAGGTTGGTCGCGTAGGTCAGCAGCATCAGCCCGAGCACGACCGAGAAGCCATGCGCGCGCAGCACCAAATAGGCCCCCGCACCCATCAACAAGCCGATACTGCCTGCGAAGAGCCAGAGCATCAGTCGCTCCTCGGGTGAGGTGGCTCGCCATCATCGGGGTCAGATGCGCCGACAGGCTCCTGAGTCCTTGCACCTCGCCCCGCCTCATCCTGACTGCTGGCACTGCTGGCGCTGCTTTCACTGCTGGCACCCTTAGCCTCCTGAACCCCCTTAGCGCCCTTGGCACCGACGCGCCCGAGACCATCCAGCACCAGCAGCAGCATCCCGCTGACGATCATCATCACGCCGACGTCGAACAGCAGCGTGCTCGTCAATGTCAGCTCGCCGAGCAACGGCAGGCTGCCATGCCAGTGCGCGGTGGTCAAAAAGGGTCGTCCAAAGAGCAGCGCCCCAAGACCGGTGGCCAGCGCGAGCAGGAGACCACCACCGATCAGCGGCTGTGTGCTCGCGTGAAGCCGTCGCTCACTCCAGGCGCGTCCGTTGGCGCTCTCTTGCACAATCAACGCGGTACCAATGACGAGTCCGGCGACGAAGCCACCGCCAGGCGCCTGATGGCCACGCAGAAGCAAGAAGGCGGCCAGCATCAGCGCTGCCGGCAGCACGGGGCGCGACACCATGGCGAACAGCAGCGGATGGGTCGATTCTCGCCCCTGCCCGCTCAGGCGTTGGAGCGGGCTCAGCTGCAGGTCAGCAAGCAGCACCATCAGGGTCGCCGCGGCGATGGTCAACACAGTGATCTCGCCCAGGGTATCGAAGGCCCGGAAATCCACCAGGATCGCATTCACCGCATTAGCGGCGCCCGCGGCTGGCTCGGCGAGCCGCAGGTACCATTCGCCACTCCTGAGGCTTTGATGCTGCAGCATGCTGGCGGTGAGTGCTGCGCTGGAGCCTCCCACCAGGGCTGCGATGAACAGGTCGCGTCTGCGTCTCCAGTTGGTCATCGGTTGGCTGGCACTGCGCGGCAGCAAGGCCAGTACCAGCACCAGCAGCAGCGTTGTGACCAGCTCGACGGCGAGCTGGGTCAACGCCAGATCCGGGGCCGAGAAATGGACGAAGGCGAGGCTGACGATCAGGCCGATCACACCGGTTAGCACCACGGCCAAGACCCGTCGGGCGTGCTGCCGCAGCAGCGTAAAGGTCGCTGTCACCAGCACCACCGCCGCGGCCATGCTGACGATATCGATCGGCATCGCCAGCATCGATGCATCGGGGGCGTCGCTCGCCAGTGTGGCAGCGGTTGGTGGCGCAGTGTTTGGCGCCTGAGCGACCGCTAACCCGGTCAGCGGCTGAGCCGCGAGCCAGCCCAGGATGCCAAGTCCAACGGCGGCGCTCAGCAGCCAGAGCGTCGAGCGTTGCAGCGAGGTCGGCTGTAGCCAGGGCTGCAACCCCCGGCCGAGCACCAGTAAGCGCGCACTGAGCTGCCGAAAGAGGCGCTCGGCACTCCAGTTGGGGAGACGGCGCTCCTGAGCGATGAACAGCGGCCTTCGGCGTGCGTAGAGGAGGACGCCACCAGCGAGCGCCAGACCGCTCATCAGGAACGCCGGCGAGAGACCATGCCAGATCCTGAGATGGAAATCGGGCAGGTCGCCCAGGATGCCGACGACACCGAGCTGCAGGATGGGCTCGATGGTCTGCTGCGGGAGCACGCCAACAACCACACAGAGCGCCGCCAGCACCTCGACCGGCAGGCGCATCCAGTCTGGTGGCTCATGCGGCGGATAGTGCAACGTTGGGTCGGCTGCCGGATAGGGACCATTGAAGAAGGTGTCGTGGATGAAGCGCAACGAGTAGGCGACCGAGAGCACACCGCCGAGCGTGGCCGCCACGGGCAGCAATGCCTTCAACAGCAGGGGCCACTCGGCCATGCGCACGGAATGCAAGGTCTCGGAGAAGAACATCTCCTTGCTCAAGAAGCCATTCAGCAAGGGCACTCCAGCCATGGCCGCGGCGGCGATCATCGCCAGCCCGCCTGTGATGGGCAGATAGGCGTAGAGGCCGCGGAGTCGGCGCAGATCGCGACTCCCGGTCTCATGATCGATGATGCCGGCGGCCATGAATAACGAGGCCTTGAAGACGGCGTGGTTAACCAGGTGAAAGAGACCAGCGACCGCTCCGAGCGATGTGCCGAGCCCGAACAAGAAGGTGATCAGCCCCAGGTGACTGATCGTCGAATAGGCCAAGAGCCCCTTAAGATCCTGCTGAAACAGGGCCGCATAGGCACCGAAGACGAAGGTCGTGAGACCGAGACCGCCGACCAGCGGAAACCAGGGCGTGCTCTCGGCAAAGACCGGGAAGAGTCGCGCCAGCAGGAAGACACCGGCCTTGACCATGGTCGCCGAATGCAGATAGGCCGAGACCGGTGTCGGTGCAGCCATGGCCGCTGGTAGCCAAAAATGGAAGGGCACCTGCGCCGACTTGGTCGCGACCCCGAGCAGGATCAGCACGAGGATTGGCAGCAGGAGCGGATCGGCGCGGACCTGCTCGCCGGCACCGAGCACCTCAGTGAGCGATAAGCTGCCGACCACCGAGCCGAGCAGCAGGAAACCAGCGAGCAGCGCAAGGCCGCCGCTGGCGGTCACCAGCAAAGCGATGCGCGCCCCGCGGCGTGCCTCGGCCGATGTTGGGTCATAGCCGATCAACAGGAACGACAACAGGCTTGTCAGCTCCCAGAAGATCAACAGCAATAGGAGGTTGTCGGCCATGACCAGGCCGAGCATTGCGGCCTGGAACAACAACATGAGCGTGAAGAAACGCCCACGAGGGGCCTTGTCGGGCAAGTAGTAGCGTGCATAGAGGCTGACCAGCAGCCCAATGCCCGCAACCAGTAGCACCATGAGCAGGGCTAGGCCATCGAGCCGCAGCGCTAGGTCCAGGCCCAAGGCTGGTAGCCAAGACAGGCCTACCTGTGGGACCAGGCCGGCGGCAACGCCCGACAGGTTCATGAGTGCTGCCGCCAGCGTCACGATCCCAGCGCCGGCGGCCAGTACTGAGGGTGCACGCTCCGCCACCCGCTGGACGGGTACTGCCAGCAGGGCCCCTAGCAGCGGCGCGGCGATGATCACCAACAGCGTCATGGTCGATCACGACAGCTCGCACCGCAGCGCCACCGTTGATGCTTATCCGGTCCTATCGACACACGCGGTGACCGCATTAGTGTGTTGGCAGAGAGACCTCTTCGAGCACCTCGCCGCTGAGCTGGGTTTGATCAGAGCGGGTCGCGAGATCGCCGAGCGAGACGACACCGACACTGCGCTCATCGCGGTCGACCACGATCAAGCGGCGGATCTGCTTCTGCTCCATCAGCTTTGCGGCTTCCTCGACGTCATCGTCGACATAGCGGAGCTCCACCCCACTGGTCATGAGGCGGGAGACCGGCGTCTCGGGATCGATCCTGTCGGCGAGGCCGCGGGTGACGATATCGCGGTCCGTTAAGGTGCCGACGATCTGGTTCTCTTCCAGGACCGGCAGCATTCCGATGTCGTGCTCTCGCATCATGCGAGCGGCATCGATCATCGACGCGTTATGGCCGATGTACTCGAGCTGAGGTGTCATCACGTCTTGGAGTTGCATCGATTGTGCTCCTCTGGTTGCGCTGAATGCTGGGACAAGGCTCGCCCCAATCGTCGACCTGACTCTGCAATGCCAATGCCAGCCATTGCAGCAAAGCGTGGCTCATGGCTGCGGCAGGGTCTGGACCGATAGTTCGGCAAGATTAATGCCAATGCCAGCGACTGGCGCGCGGCATCGACGCTAACGCCCCGCATCCAATCTGGGCGTTATGGCCGCCAGCGACTCACGCGCGGCATCGAGCGTTGCAGCGGCGGCCAGGCGAGAAACAGCTTGGGCTAGCCAGCGCCTGCCAATGCCTGCCAACGCCTGCGCTCGAGAATCGGCTTACCGCCGTCGCCTTGGCCAAATACCCCAGTCTGGTGGATTTGCACCTAGTTGGGCCCCTGGTTGGGGCCTGGGTCAGACCGCCGTTACCTTGCTGATCCTCGGCCCGTCGGCCCATCCTCTTGCTGGCAAGGATGCTGCACGGCAACTGGGAGATCAGGCCGTAGGGCAAGAGCATGCACCCACAGCAACATCGGCAACCATCATCCCAAACAGCATCCGGATCAGACGGGGACGACCAGCAGAGCAATGCCGCCGGCGGCTCGGGGTCGAGCCTCGAACTGCAGCCGGACGAGCTTGATCGCATCGCCTGGCACGCGCTAGACGGCGCCAGGGCCGCGGAGTGTCTTGTCAGTCCAGATCAAGGCTTGAGCATGGATGAGGTCGGTCGTCGCCGAAGCCGTTTCGGAGCGAACCGCCTGCCCGAAGAACATCCGCCCGGATTGGTGCAGACCTTCCTCCGTCAGTTCGCCAACCCCTTGATCTATATCCTGTTGGCAGCCGCGCTGGCGTCGGTATTCATCGGTGCCCTTGCTGATGCCGCCTTCATCGGTGCCGTGCTGCTACTGAACGCCATCATTGGCACCGTGCAGGAGAGTAAGGCCGAGTCCAGCGCCCAAGCCCTGAAGTCGATGATGACGGTTCGCAGCCGCGTGCTGCGCGATGGTCATGAGCAAGCCGTGGACGCCGAGGACCTGGTGCCTGGGGATCGGGTTCGGCTCGGCGCTGGCGATTCGGTGCCCGCTGATCTGCGCTTGTTGGAGGCTGAAGACCTGCGCGCCGATGAGTCGCTGCTGACGGGCGAGTCGATCCCCGTTGAGAAGGATGCGCAGGCGAGCGTCGACGAGGAGGCCGGGGTCGGCGAACGCCAAACCATGTTGCATGCCGGCACCGACGTGCCTGATGGTCGGGCGTTGGGCCTTGTCTGCCGCATTGGTCAGGCCACCGAGGTCGGCCGCATCGCCCGTTCGTTGTCCGGAGCCGGCGATACCGAGCCGCCACTGGTGATCAGGCTGCGCGCGCTGACGCGCCGGATTGCGCTGGTTGTGTTGGGCGCCGTCGCTCTCTTGGTGGTTGGACAGCTGCTGCGCGGTGCCGGTCTCACCGAGATCTTCTTCTTCGCCGTGGCCCTGTCGGTATCGGCGATCCCGGCTGGTCTGCCGGTCGCGATCACCGTGGCGCTGTCGATGGGGCGGCACCGGATGGCCGAGCGCAATGTGATCGTGCGTCGGCTGCCCGCGGTCGAGGGGCTTGGCACCTGCACGCTGATCGCGAGCGACAAGACCGGCACCCTGACCGCCAACGAGCTCACCATCACCCGCATCGCGCTGCCATCCGGTGGTCGCGTTCGCGTCGAGTCTGGCGATGATGGCGACGGCGACCCACTGCGCCGCGACGATAGGGGGGACGATAGAGAGGACGATAGCGAGCAGGCTGAACAGGATAAGGCGCTCGACGAGAAGAGCCAAGCCGCGGTGCATCGTCTCGCAACCACCGGCATGCTGTGCAACGAGGGTGAGCTGCGCGAGACCGAGGAAGGCGAGGTCGAGGCCGTCGGTGACACCGTCGACGTGGCCTTCCTGGTGCTCGGTCGACGACTGGGATTGATGCGCGATGAGCTGCTGCAACATCAACCGGAGCAGGCGCGGGTGCCGTTCAAGTCCAAGCGGCGCCTCGCCGCCACCTTCAATCAGGGTGAGGATGGGCTCGAGGTGCATGTCAAAGGCGCGGCTGAGGCCGTGCTGCCGCTGTGCGCGGAGACCGACGACCTGCAGGCCCAGGTCGACGATCTCAGTGGCCGTGGCTTCCGCGTCATCGCCGTGGCTGCCGGCTCGGTCGATGGAGAGGCGAATGAGGCCGCGCAAAGGCTCGAGCAGGGGGAGCTCAGCGGGCTGAGAGTGCTCGGACTGGTTGGCTTGATCGATCCGCTGCGCCCGGAGGTGCCTGATGCGGTTCGTCGGTGCCACGAGGCTGGGGTTGGGGTGCGCATGATCACCGGTGATCATCCCGCCACGGGCCTGAGCATCGCCCGTGAGCTCGGTATCGCCGGGGATAGCGACGAGGCCGTGACCGGCGCCGAGATTCGCTCGTTGATCGATAAAGATCAACAGGCTGGTGAAGCGGCACAGGCTGACGATGCCAATGCCAATGCCGACGAGGGCTTGCGTCTCGGTCGTGCGCCGGTCTACGCCCGCGTCGAGCCTGATCAAAAGACCGGCATCGTTGGAGCCCTTCAAGCGCAAGGCCACTATGTCGCCGTGACCGGCGATGGGGTCAACGACGCACCGGCGCTGCGCAAGGCCAACATCGGCGTCGCGATGGGAGGAGCCGGAACCGATGTCGCGCGTCGTGCCGCCGACCTGATCCTGACCGACGACAACTTCGCCTCGATTGTCAATGGTATCGAGCAGGGCCGCATCGCCTACGCCAATGTGCGCAAGGTAGTCTGGCTGCTCATCAGCACCGGCGCCGCCGAGATCGTGCTGTTCTTCCTCGCCTTTGCGCTGAACATGCCGTTGCCGCTGGACGCGGTGCAGCTGTTGTGGCTGAACCTCGTGACCAACGGCATCCAAGATGTCGCGCTGGCCTTCGAGAAGGGTGAGCCAGGCGTGCTCAAGCGACCCCCGAGGCCCACCGATGAGCCCATCTTCGACCGGCGCATGATCGAGCAGACCTTGGTCTCCGGCCTCTACATGGGGTTAGTCGCCTTA
>NZ_JAYESN010000101.1:0-14435 GCF_034860625.1 Lamprobacter sp. | reverse complement strand
GGGGTCAATGCCCTGCTCTACGGCCCACCGGGGACGGGCAAGACCGAATTCGCCCGGGCGCTGGCGGCCGACCAAGGCTTGGCGCTGTATCAGGTGCACAGCAGCGATGAGGACGGAGATGGGTTGAATCGCCGCGGTCGACTCTCGGCCTATCTCTTGGCCCAGCGTCTGCTCGCCCGCCGGCCCGATGCGCTGTTGCTGTTCGACGAGGTCGAGGATGCGTTCGAGAACAGCGATAACCTGCTCGCGCTGTTGCGCGGGCGGCGCACCGGCCAGCAGAAGGGCTGGATGAACCGCATCCTGGAGGAAAACGCGGTGCCAGCGATCTGGATCACCAACGATGCCGAGACCATGGATCCGGCCTTCCTACGCCGGTACCTGCTACCACTGGCGTTTCGCACCCCGCCGCGCTCGGTGCGTCGGCAGATGGCCGAGCGGCAGTTGGCCGACACCGGCGTCTCGGCGCAGGTGTTGGATGATCTCGCGGGCGATGCGGCGCTGATGCCGGCGCAGTTCGGGGCGGCGCGACGCTTGGTACTGCTGCGCACCGATGCCGATCCGGATGCGGTGGCCCGTGCCGGGATCTCGGCTCAGCGCAGCTTGCTGCAGGGTGCACCGATGATGCGTCGGCGCACCCCGGCGACGCGCTTCGATCCGGCGTTTCTCAACCTGGACGGTGAGCTGAGTCCGCCGCAGCTGTTGGCGGCGCTGGAGCGCCGCGGTCAGGGCAGTCTGTGCTTCTATGGCCCACCTGGGACTGGCAAGACTCAGTTCGCCGAGGTGCTGGCGGAAGCCCTGGATCGGGAGTTGATCGTGCGTCAGGGCTCCGATCTGGTCTCGGCCTATGTCGGGCAGACCGAGCAAAACCTGGCGCGGCTGTTCCAGGAGGCAGATCCGGTGCAGAGCCTGCTGTTGCTCGATGAGGTCGATAGTTTCCTCACCGATCGCAGCCAGGCGCGCCACAGCTGGGAGCGAACCCAGGTCAACGAGCTGTTGCAGCAGATGGAGCGTTATCCGGGCATCTTTATCGCCGCGACCAATCGGATGCAGAGTCTGGATCAGGCGGCACTGCGGCGCTTCGAGATCAAGCTGCAGTTTCGCCCGCTGACTCGCCCGCAGCGCCGGGCGCTGTTCGCGCGCGAGGTGTTTGGCAATACCGAGGCCGAGGTGCCGGCGCTGATCGCGCGGCATCTGGATGCGCTGGAGTCGCTGACCGCCGGGGATGTGGCCACGGTTTGCCGGCAGCGGGCGTTGTTGGGTGAGGATCTCAGTGCGGAGCAGTTCCTGCGCCGGTTGATGGTGGAGTGTCGGTTGAAGGGTGCGGTGCAGGTGGAGGCGGCCTAACCCCTGTCGGACAAGGCCTGTCGTGCGCCTCTGGTGTACTGCAGGCTGCTCGTCCTGCCGAGCGTCGTTCTCACGACAACTCGGCACCGCACCATAAAGGAGAGGGTCGCATGATGGTTTCCAACAACACTGATGTACGCACGCTGGTTCGCGGTGCCATGAAACAGTACCCCTGGCTGACTACGGAGCCGGGCAGCAAGCACTGGCGGCTGCGCAGCGAACGGACTCAAGACTTCATCCCAATCCCGTTCTCGCCGTCCGAACATCGGGTGATCAAACACCTGCGCGCGCAGATTCGCCGGCTCGCCAAGACTGGCGATGGGTTCATCGCTGCTAAGCGAAGCTAATCATCGATCCTGACGAAACTCATCACGTCGGGAGCTGCGCTCAAAGGGCGCGCTGATCACGCGCCCTTTGAAGCCCATCCGCGGTGCGCTCAGTCGCCCTGACTGGAGGCCAACGCGTCACAGAACGGCGCCAAGAAGCGCCGCTCCCCTGACCAGTCGACGACGGCGAACACCACCTCCGAAAAACCCCCGGCATGACGCTGCAGTGCCTGCTTGAAATCGCGCGCGGTGTGCACGGGATCGTTGCCGAAGGCACCGCAGCCCCAGGCGCCGAGTACCAGGGCACTGTAGTCAAAAGCACGAGCGATGTCGAACACGCGCTCGATCCGCTGTTGCAGCAGGTCACCGGCGGTCGGTTGGCCGATCGCGGGCGCATAGGGTGCGGCACAGGTCAGGACGTCGAGCATCCAGGGGGCGTCCAACGGCCTGCCCACATCGCTGCGGAACACCGGCACCCCAGGCGAGAGGATGGCCCAGTCGCTGGAGTCCGGCTGCGGCCGTTGGGCATGAGCGGCGTACATCGGATCGCCGCGCAGCGTTGCGTACAGGGCGCTGGAGCGGCAGAGCACCTCCTCTTGTGCGCGGGCGCCATTAAGGAACCCACCACCGGGGTGGATGCCGTTGGCGAAGTTCAACGCCAGCACCCGCTCGCCTGCGTCGACCAGCCGGCGGGCGGCCATCAGCGTGGTCTCGTTGATCACCTGTACGCGGGTGGCCTCGAAGCGCAGCGGTCTTGGGGCTGGCAGCACCGCATCCGGCGGCAGGCTGCGCTTGGCGCGCACCGCAGCGTCGATCGCCGCTGACCAGTCCACCGGTTCGCCCGCGCTGTTGTGGTAAACCCCTTGCTCGATGGCTTCAACGGCGCTCTGTCCGAGCGCCGCCGCCCGCGCACGCGGCAGGTCGAGTGCCTCACGGCATCGCATCGCTTGCACCGGTGAATCGGTACAGGGAAGAACGGTGATGGGGTTCATGAGGCCTCCGCCGACGCATTCCGCCAGTTGAGGAACTGCCGCACGCTGTCGCAGGCGGCGATGAGCCGCTCGCAGTCCTCGGCGGCACAGCCGATGGTGCCGTCGCGGTACCAGACCGTCGGGGCGGCGATGCTGTTATCGAGCATCCAGCGCGCCTGCTCGCCGTCTCCGATGAAGGTCCAATCAGCCGGTGGCGGCTTGATCTCGACACGGCGGTACTGGCCATTGGGCTGGCGTTGCAGGCCGAACAGGCGCTCGATCTCGGGCTCAAGCTGGACGGCGAGGTAACTGGCGGCCTGGCGCACGGCCTCCTGCAGCACACCATAGTCTGGATCATCGACATCGGGCTGGATCGCGCCATCCAACGTCAGTGCGCCGGCCTTGCTCAGGGTCATGCGCACCGGCGGCAGGCTGATCTGCAGATCGTCAAGGTTGTTACCGAGCGCATCCTGCGTGTTCTGTTCATCGTTGAGGAGGTCACGATCCTCCGGTTCGAAGGAGATCTCGACCTGATCCTCAGTGATGCTCAAGCTCACACGCGGATCATCCAGGGTCGGTGGCGGCTGCACCGGTTGCAAGGCACCGGCGACGACGCGATAACCGAGATGATCAGCGATCCAGGCGAGCTTGTCATTCGGTGTGACGCCGAGTGCTGCCAGCAGCCCTGGCAAGTCGGCCCGCAGTGTCTGGGGATCGCCGATCAGGCCGGCATCCCGCAGTTGCTTGTGCTTGGTGAGCCGCAGGATCAGCACCAGGCACTCCTGCGCGTCGAAGACCAGGAGTCGGCGCGGGCTGCCGCCAAGTCGGTATCCGGTCGTGCCGATCGGCTCCTCAGAGGCGACCGGCCGACCGCGTTTGTTCAACAGCAGGGCTTCCTGTGGCTGATCGAACAGGAATAGCTGATGGTCGGTGACGAAATCGGAGAACTGATTGGTCAGCTTGGCGGCTTCGAGCGCACGCTTGAGCAGGTAAAGCCCAAGCGGGTCCTGTCCGGGTGCCTGGATATGGAACAAGCGCTTTCTAGGGCCTTGATGACGCACCAGCAGACCGGCGACGGGGCCATGATCACGATGCCAGCAGAGCCATTGTTCGCTGTCCTTGGCCATGGGCTGGTAGTCGTCGACCGGGCGGGAGCGGAACTCATAGATACGGTCTTTGGAGTGGCTGCGCACCCGCCAACCCTGATCGGCGCCGACGCGCTGGCCCCGATGGATGGTCGGCTCGAGCACCGGCGCGCCGACGACGTCGTGATGCAGATCCGGATAGGCGAGCCCCAGATCCGCGAGGGCTTTCCAGAAGAAAACGGGGCGTTCGTAGCGCTCGGCGACCTGTCGGAGCATGCGCTCACGGAGCGTCGGATCAATGGGGCGGTCGTCGGCCTCGGTGTCGTACCAGACATAGGCCAGGCGGCGACCCGGCTCGGTGACCCACCAGGCGCGCTCGCCATGCGCGAGCAAGCGTCCCATACGGGTGGTGATGGCGCTGTCCAGCCCGTCGCGCCAGTAGAAACCATCATCGGCGAACTCGTGAAAAGACGTCAGGTTGAGGCTCAGCTCATCGGCCTGAACCGCTTGGCTGAGGGCTCGGCAGAGTCGATCGAACCCCGGCCCATCGATCAAGGCGGGATCGATCTGGCGACGCAGCGACACCAGCCCATAGAGACCGGCTGGCCAGTCGCCGTCTGCCTCATCGTCGGCCATGACGAACCCACGATCAGCCTCATCATCGATGTCGATCTGGATGGCGAAGCTGCGTGCTAAGGGCTGAACGATCAGAGCGTTTTCAGACCACTGATACCAGAATCGGAACCCGTCGGCCTCGGCAAACTCGCAGTCATCCAGATCGATTCGGCCGCAGATGCCGACGCGCTCGATCAACTCGCCGCGGTCGCCGAGATGGTGATCAGAGCGGCGATTGAGCGGACTGACCTCGAAACCGCGGTCGTTGAGCAGATCGAGCAGATCCTCCTTGTACTGTTTGGCGGCCTGCTGACGCTCTGAGCGACCCAAACCTGGGGCCTCGAAGTCATCGAGCTCGCCGAAGTAAAAGGAGGCTGCGGCCACGGCCTGGCCGGTGGGCTCGAGATCGTCGTGCAGATAGTACAGCTGCAGACCGCTGTTGGCGCAGTCCTCGAAGTCGTCGTCGTAGTCTCCATCGGCGAGACAGTTGTTGAGATCCTTCCCGACCCAGTGGACCTGTTCTAAGGTCTCGCACTCGCGCCATTGACCATGCAGGGTGTTAGGCAGATCGCCGCAGTCGAGCTCCCCGAGCGCCTGCAGTTCTTGCAGGCGGGCCGGATCTGCGAGCCACCGCTGGCGTTGCGCGAGCAGCTCGGGCACCCCGATCTGGCGCCGCGTGAGACTCTTGAGCAACTTGCGCGCTCGGCGCTTGAGGGCTTCGTGGTCGCTGTCGTTGACGACGATCTGGGCTTCGCGCACCAGCCCGATCACCTGGTGCAGGGCCTGTCGGGTCGCGTCCGAGGGGACGAAATGATGCAGTGCCTGGCCTTGCGCGTTGAGGTCAACCGCCCAGTTGGGCGCGCCGTCGGGGAGTGCCTGAATGACCTGCGCGTTGTCCTCGCATTGGCGCGCCCAGTGGGCGAGTTGGATCTCGAGTGCCTCGAGGATGTCCTCTGGGAGCGGGAGGCCGGCCAGTTCGCGACGCGACCAAGCACGGGTGGCTTCGGGGTAGAGATAGTTGGGCATGGGTGGGCTCCTTGTCATGACGGGTTGCGATCAACGACCTCGATGGCCGTGACCGCTATCAGACCCGATTTGTCAGACAGGCCTTGTCGCACGCAGTCCTGTTGAGTCCCTGTTAGGGTCAGCTACCCGTGCTTGGCAGGCTGGCGGTAGCTGGTTTCAGGCATCGTCTGTGGCATCAGCCGAGATGGCATCGACCGGTGCCTGAGTCGGTACCGGCGGATACACGGCCGCCATCTTGCGAGCCTGTTCAGCCACGACGTGGCGCAACTCCTCCGGTTCCAGCACTTCGAGTTTATCGCCCGCCCCCAGCAACCAGCGGAGTAGCTGCCCAGTCTGCGGCAAGCTCGCCTGGATGTGCAGGTCGAAGTCGGAGTCATCCGGCTCGTCCTCCCAGGTCTGCCCATCGGCGAGCGGACAGGCCAGCAGCAGCTGGGTCAGATAGCCACGCACGCGGATCACCAGCTCGATCTGCTGGCCCTGACCGAAGTCGACCTTGCCCTCGGCCAAGGCACGGTCCAGATCGAAGTTCTCCGCAGCGCGCGCGGGGATCGTTGGCTCGGGCTTGGCGCGGATGAAGCGATGCAGCGCATAGAAGCGCAGGTGGTCCTCGTCGTTCTTGAGCGCGAATAGGTAAGGAATCGGCCCCCGCTGCACCAGGGCTTGCGGATGCAGGATCGGGGTACTGCGCTCACCGGCGGCGTTCTGGTAGACCACCTGCAGGGCGCAGTGCTGGGCGAGTGCCGTGATCACCGCATGCAGGACATCCGGGTAGAGTTCGACCGGGCGCAGGCGCAGGCTATCGGGGACCACGCGCAGTTGCTGATCGGTCAGCAGGGGACGGTCACGATCATGCAGCAGGCGCTCCCAGAGCCGGTCGAGCTGACGCTTGGGAATGGCCTCGGCAATGATGTCTCGGACCTGGCGCAAGGTGAATTCCCAGACCGCTGCGTCATCGTCGAGCGTGTCGCCGATGCGCCGATAGCGCAGCGGCTTGCCACCGGGATTGACCGCCTCGATGCGCCCATCCTGGACCAAGGCCTCGAGATCGCGTTGCAGGGCGCGACGCTTGGACGCGGGACTGGAGGTTCCATAGGCCTGATCAAGGATCTCGAGCAGGCGGGCGCCATCGAGACAGTCGGCGGGTTTGCTGTCCGGCTTCGGCAACAGAGCCTCGAGCCGACGCAGGCGTTGGATGCGATCGTAGTTGGCAGCGCTCATGAGGAGTGAGTATAGGCGATCGTAAGACAAGGGCTGTCGTATCGATGCGGTCTAATGCGCCTCGTCAACCACACCGAGGTATTGCCCATGTCCCGTCAAGACCGCTCTTTGTCCTCGCGCGAACTACTGAACCGCATCGGCCTGAATGAGGAGACGCCGCACAGCCTGATCCAGGATGAGTCGTTGGATGATCTGCTGGGTGATCTCGAAGGGGATCTGGGCTCGGTGCTGCGTGAGCGTTATGCGTTGCTGAACCAACAGCATCCGTTCAAGCCCGGCGATCTGGTGTGCTGGAAGCCGGGACTGAGGAACCGCCGGGTGCCGGCCTATGGGGCGCCAGCAGTGGTGTTGGAGGTGTTAGATCAGCCGATCACGGATGGGGAGACCGAGAGCGGCAGCACCTATTTCCGCGAGCCGCTGAGTCTGGTGTTGGGGCTGTTCTGGGATCGCGAGCCGGGGCGCGGGGATTTCGTGGCCTTTCACTTCGATGGGCGGCGGTTTGAGGCTTGGGAGTCGGGGCTCGCCTGAGCAGTAGTCGACACCGCCACCGGGGCGCAGGTGACCCGCGCGTCCATGGTGAGCGGGCATGCCTTATTCGCGCCCGAGGCAACCCTGGGCGACCTATCGAGTTGCTCATCCTTCTGCACGCGACCCAAAGAAATCCAGAGTCTTTGTTGTCGTCAGCAGACAAGTGCTTATTGACTCCAGATTCTCAACGGTGATCTGTGCGCCGATCTACTCCGCTTATCATGGTCTCGAAACGCAAGTGCCACTGGGAACCGAAAGTGGCCTAAAGCACGAAAGTAGCATACATTGTGACGAGTTGATCAGCTTGCCGAAAAGCGCTCTAAGCAATTTCGTTGGATGTTTGTCTACCACAAAAACTGCGGAACTGCGTGCGGCACTGATTGCTTCACTAGAACTATGAGATCCGCAAGACCAGACCTTTTATAGTAGGCGTCTTGGAGCCAATCTTGATGCAGATCGCTGAACTCAGTCACGGCTCAATCGTGGTGATGCAGCGCGCGCAGCATGGCCTCGCGCAAGATGGCGTTGATTCTGGTATGCATACCGATGCCTCCGGGGACGAGGTCAGGGTCGGGACAAGGCGAATTGAGGGTTGCGGGAAAGGGATTGCAATTATACCGGCACATACACACCCGCCATCTTGCGCGCCTGTTCGGCGACGACGTGGCGCAGTTCCTTGGGTTCCAGCACGTCGAGCTTGTCGCCCGCCCCCAGCAGCCAGCGCAGCAGTTGTCCGGTCTGCGGCAGGCGGGCCTGGATGCGCAGTTCGAAATCAGAACCCTCTGGCTCGTCCTCGCTGGTCTGCTGATCACTGAGCGGACAGGCCAGCAGCAGCAGCTGCGTCAGATAGCCACGCACGCGGATCACCAGCGCGATCTGCTGGCCCTGGCCAAAGTCGATCTTGCCCTCGGCCAAGGCACGGTCCAGATCGAAGTCCTTGGTCAGCATTGGTCAGCGAGTCGCGAGCAGAACTCAGATACAGTAAAGCAATCAGGTCGTTCATGTTAAGGCTCAAGTGAGCGGCATCGAGTGCGATCATGGGCTGGCTGCAGGCGCAGGTGATGGGCCTCGCGGTAGAGGCGTTTGACGGTGGCGGATTCTCCATCGATCAGCGCAACGACCACCTCGCCATTGGCGGCGCTGCCCTCAGTCGTCTTCTGGGTCGGCTGCGGGCTCGGCTCGCAGATAGCGCAGGCTGGTCGGTGACTTCAGGTCTGGACGCTCGATCCAGACAATATGCAGTCCGCCCTTCGGGGCCAGGGCGACGGCCGGACTGCCCTGGTAGCCGGCGCCAGAGGCACCGGGAACCACGAGGTCCGCGCTCCAGTTGGCGCCGTGGTTCCAGGAGATCAGAACGTCTCCGGTCTCGTCAGGGTCGCTCCAGCCCTCCCGCGGGTCGTCCCATGCGGCGACGAAACCCTCACTGGCGCCGGTGAGTGCCGCGTGCCACTGGGCAACGT
Source organism: Lamprobacter sp. (assembly GCF_034860625.1). Lineage (NCBI taxonomy): Bacteria > Pseudomonadati > Pseudomonadota > Gammaproteobacteria > Chromatiales > Chromatiaceae > Lamprobacter > Lamprobacter sp. The sequence continues at coordinate 5,862 of NZ_JAYESN010000101.1, read as the reverse complement.
CGGCGCCATACTGATCCTGGACGATCTGATTCGCCCCGAAACTGCGGCCACCATCGTCGCTGGCCGCCCCCCAGACGGCATAGCCCGAGGACGCGTTGCGCTTGTCGAGCCAGACCGCGCGCACTAGCCCCTTGCCGTCCGAGGCGAGCACGACGCGCATGACTCCGGTGCCGAGCTGCACCGGCCGGCCATCCTCAGAGGCTGGCTGGCGAAAGGCGTTGAGCTGGCCCGGCGGTGCGAATGCTTGCGCCCGCGCGCGGCTGCTGAAGAGGAGCCGGGTGTGACCGGCGCGGCGATCTTCCCAGGCGACGACCAAGCGGGCGTCCGGCGTCCAGACGGCGCTCGGATAGGCCTGGTAGGGATGATCCGCGACCGGGGCCACAGCCACTGGTGTCTCCGCCAGCGCAACTGTGCGGCCATCGAGCCGAAGCTCGGCGGCCTGGATAAGCTGGCCGCTGGCCTGTGCGCGCACCCAGACCGCGACCAACCGGCCCTCGGCGTCGCTCGCCAGGGTCACTTGGCGGCTGTCCTTTGGTGCCAGCTCCGCGATCGGGCCAGGTCCCGACGGGTCTATGAGCCGGGCCTTGATCGCCCCGTCCTGCTCCCAGGCGGCCAGCCATCGGCCTGCGTCGATTGCGACCAGCGCCGGATCGTAGGCCTCGTCGCCGTCGCTCAGGCGCTGAGCGGTCGGAAAGCCGTCTGCCCGGTCCGGCTTAACGGCGAGATAGATCTGGGGCGAGCCGGATCGGTCGTCCTCCCACAAAACGGCGACCTGGTCCTGCGACGCCGCGATGTGGCGCCGTCCGGCGCCGGTCAGGTGGTGATAGTTGCCCCGGTCCGGGGGGCCGGCGAGTTCAATTGGATCGCCGAACGACCAGGGCTGACCCAGGACCGCGGCCGGCACTAGGAGGACGGCCAATAGGAGTGAGCGGATCACGACTCAGCCGCCTTGAAGTCGGCAAAAGTCTGATGCCGAAAATGATCACCGCTCACATAACGGTCGAGCAGCAGAAGCTCCTCGGCGCTTTGGAAGCCCGGTGATCGGCTGATCGGCTCGCCATCGGGCTCCAGGAAATAGAAAGACGGCGTACCGATAACCCCGAGCCGCACCCCGAGCGCCATTTCGGTGATGCGCTCGCCGCCGGGCAAGCGTAAGCGCTCACCGCTCTCGGCATCCACATAGGCCAGTACATAGTTGGCGTTGTAGCGATCGACGACCCTTGGGTCTGTAAAGCTCTCGCGATTGGTCTTCTCGCAGGATGGACAGCCGTAGCGGCCGAAGTATAAAAAGACCCTGCGTTGATCCTGTTGCGCCAGCTTGAGCGCCTCGTCATAGGGGTGGAAGGTCCACCCGGAGGGTGGGTCCGCCGGGGCCAGCGCCGACCAGCAAAGAAGGACGAGGGCGGCGCACAGCATCGATCGTTGCGGGCTTCTAGTGCTCACTGTGATGTACCTGTGTTGGAGATGTGGGCGAGAGCTTCCCGCCGCGGCGTCGGTCAGCGTGCCGATGCTGCCGACCCACGAAGGCTAGACCAAAAAGCTGGCGGCTGCCATGCCCTCTATGGCGTCGCTGGACCGCAGACCCCAAGCCTTTGCAGAGGATGGGTTGCTCGTCTAAACCCCAGTCTGGCGATATGACGTCTGTCGTGGGACCATTTCGCGAACAAGACGCCAGCGCCGCTCAGGCGATGTTCGGCGTCCACCCTGCTCAGCGTCGGATGATCCCTTGTCTGGCGACCCCTGCGCCCTCCAATGAGTGACTCATCTCGCGCGCCCCACAACCGACCAGAGGAGAGACAGGATGCAGACCGGCATCTGGATCAGCCTGACCATCTATTTCGTTGCCATGCTCGGCATTGGCTTTTACGCCTGGAAGAAATCGACCGTAAATTCCGAGCAATACATGCTCGGCGGACGCAACCTGCCGCCGGCGGTCGCCGCGCTATCCTCAGGCGCGTCGGACATGTCGGGCTGGCTCCTGCTCGGTCTGCCAGGCGCGCTCTACGCGGCCGGACTGGTCGAGGCCTGGATCGGGATCGGGCTCTTCATCGGCGCCTTGATCAACTGGATCGTGGTCGCACCGAGGCTGCGCGAGCAGACCGAGCGCTACGACAACGCCCTGACCATCCCGGAATTCCTCGGTAACCGTTTTCCGAGCCGGGCCACGGCGCTACGCATGCTGGCCGCGGTCATCGTCGTGCTGTTCTTCGCTGTCTATACAGCCTCCGGCCTGGTTGCGGGCGGCAAGCTCTTTTCTTCTGCTTTTGGCGGCTACTACGAGACCGGTGTTTGGCTGACGCTGGGCATCGTGCTCGCCTATACGGTCGTCGGCGGTTTTCTCGCCGTCTGCCTGACGGACTTTGTTCAGGGCGTCATCATGATGCTAGCGCTGATCATCATGCCGGCCGTCGTGCTCTATGCCGGCGATGGCGGCGGTTTCGTGCAAGCCGGCCAGACGCTGTCCAATGTCGAGGGCTTCACCCTGTCGTGGTGGACGCCGGAGATGACCATCATCGGCTGGCTGTCGCTGATGGCCTGGGGGCTCGGCTATTTTGGCCAGCCGCACATCATCGTGCGCTTTATGGCCGTCAGGACCGTCAAGGAGGTACCCACCGCGCGCAATATCGCCATGGTCTGGATGGCCATTTCGCTGATCGGCGCCATTGGCGTCGGCGTCCTCGGCCGCGCCTATACCCAGCGCAACGGGATCATCGTGGAAGACCCTGAGACCATCTTCATCCTGCTCGCCGAGACGCTGTTCCCCGCAATCATCACCGGCTTCCTGTTCGCCGCCCTGCTGGCGGCGATCATGTCGACCGTGTCGAGTCAGCTCTTGGTGTCGTCGTCGTCGCTGGCCGAAGACGTCTACCGGCTGTTGGTCAACAAAAAGGCCAGCGACAAGGCCATCGTCACCGTCGGGCGCATCGCGGTCGTGGCGGTGGGCGTCGTCGCCGCGCTGATCGCGAGCGATCCCGACAGCAAGGTGCTCGGCCTGGTTGCCAACGCCTGGGCTGGCTTTGGCGCCGCCTTCGGGCCACTGATGATCCTGTCCCTGACCTGGAGCCGAATGACCGGCACTGGCGCCGTCGCGGGGCTCGTCGTCGGCACGCTGACGGTGATCGGTTGGATCAGCCTCGGCTGGAATGCCCGTTTCCTCGGCGGCCCGGGCGTCTACGAGATCATCCCTGGCTTCCTCTTCTCCATGGTCGCTATCGTCATCGTCAGCCTCGCCACCGAGGCCAAAGGCGAATTCCGCGCGATGACCGGCGACTGAGACGCACAGGACTCAGAGCAGCAGCTTGTTGCAGCAATACGCGTCTCTGCCTGATTGCTTCGGGCGCGTGTTTGCGCTGATCGATCCTGAGCCGTTCGCCGCGTGCTTCCGCCAGTGGAGCGCGTCGGTGGCTGAGTTGCTTCCCGATGAGGTCGTGGCCGTGGATGGCAAGCGCGTGCGCCGCTTGCATGATCGTCGCAAAGGGTTGGCAGCGTTGCACCTGGTCAGCGCCTGGGCGACGGCCAACCGCGTGGTGCTCGGCCAGGTGGCCACCGAGGCCAAATCCAATGAGATCACGGCGATCCCGCCGTTGCTACAGTGGCTGACGCTGGAAGGCTGTCTCGTCACCATCGATGCCATGGGCTGTCAGACCAAGATTGCCGAGCAGATCATCGCGCAGGGCGGCGACGATGTGCTGTCGCTCAAGGGCAACCTTGAAACCCGGTACTTCATCGGTAGCATCGGCACCAGCGCGGCCCGGTTTACCCACGCGGTGCGCGGTCACTGGGGCATCGAAAATGAGCTGCATTGGACTTTCGATCTCTCGTTTCGCGAGGATGAGTGCGGCGGGTGGAGGCCGAGCATGTGTTTCCGGCGGCGCAGTTTGGCAACTTCAGGCGGTGTTGGCGTGATCCAGGCCGGTACCCTGAGTGTCGCCGTTTTTACCGCAGATTATAGCGATGTCATTCAGGCCACCACTGAGCGAACTTATCAGAAAGTTTCTTGCCGCGATCTAGCATAGTCTTTTTATTAAAGCCGGGATTGACCGCCAGATCAGTGCCTAGCTCTGAAGTCATTTTGAACTTACTCTTCTTATAGGCTGCTGTTTTTCCACTAATATTGGAATTTTGTATCGAGCTGTTTATCTTTTTTTCCAAAATTGTTAGATTACCTAAAAGGTTTTGATATTCTTCAAAATCTTGGTCGTTTTTGAATCCAAGAGCACGGGGTTTAAAGTTAGGTGTCTTAGATAAAATATGCTCAATAGTTGGGTTTGATGCCATAAGAGATTCTAATTCTTTTATCGAGTAAGCTTTGTTTTTCAATCTTTCACTGTAATCTATGAATAACGATCTTAACATTCCGGTTTGACTATAATAGTCATAGTTTTCCAAATAATCTTTAAACCGAGAGTCGCTGATCTCAAAACGATTTAACCAATTTAATTGGTTTTCTATGTCTTTTAAATCCCAATCTTTAGTATTAAGACTATATGCAAATTCAGCGGCATGTTTACGTCCTTGATAGGCCCGCAATTTAAACAGCCGCAAGTCAATAATTGAGAGCATCTTTTGTATGGTGATGTTGCGTGTAGGCAAAACTTGATCGAGAAAACTATTTTTTTCAAGTTGCGTGATAACAGGGTAAAGAACAATGTTAAGACCTTGGATTGAAAATAATTTGTAGTATTCTGGATACTGATTAACTTTAACAATAATATTCCGGAAGGCATTTACGTACCCGACAAGGCTCTTCAAGTATCTGGATATGTATTGATCAAGTTGTCTGGCACTATTTTTATCTTTTCGAATCTTGTAAAGATGATTCTTCACATTTTCTTGAACTTCATGCGATGTCGGATCATAGCTTTCGTCAGAAAAACAGATATGGTGATGTCGTAGTAAATCGTCCTCCGTGAACTGTTTTGAGCTGATTATGTTGATAGCTTTTCGCTCAGCAATCAGCTTGATTTCATCATACCATGTAAAAATGTCAGCAAAACCATTGTTGATATCATCATCATACTTGCGGCCAAGGTACTTATCTGAGAAATAGAACAAAAGGCTTTTCATTTTGTCCATCCTGGATAACTCTTTGCCTCTATCGTTCACAGTTTGAAAAATTCTAATAGCGTCTGATTCATCTTTCTCAATAAATTCAAGCACTGAAAGCTTTTCGATAGACGAGAGAAAAACGTCAGGTTTTTTTATATGATACTTAGCTAGATTTTCCACCTCATCGAATGCATCTAATAAAAATTTTTGACTTTTATTTTCAGGCGCAAGATTGCCAACATCAACCGCGCCCATGTCCAGTAATTGAAAGTAGAAATCCCGATCGCGCTCTAATGGTATTAGTTTATAACGACTCTGTTCTTTAATGTAGGTTCGATGGAAAAAAGTTCTATCCGCTTCTTCTGGTAGCTTTCGAATTACGCAAGCAATAAATAGCAAAAGCGTGGTGAGTCGCTGCTGCCCATCTACAACAGTATATATTTCAGGGTTATCTGTTTTTGCTAATACAATGGTGCCAAGATAATGTTGGGAGTTTGTTTCAATCGCTTCTTTTATATCTTCAAATAATTCGCTGACATTTTGCTTTTCCCATGCGTAGCTGCGCTGATATCGAGGTATATCTAATAATTTTCCTGAAAAAAACTGTTTCAATGTTTGTTGGCTAGACATAACTAAGACCTCGCGTATGAGAGTGGCAGTTACTATTCAATGGGGTCAATTTTTCAAATACTCCCAATAGTCATGCCGAGTATTCTGAGGGGATAGAACTTATGGCAAAGGGTTTATTGCCTAACGCCATGCTCAGCCGAGCCGGTTGAGCGAGAGCGAAACCGGCTTCGGCTGGAGCAGTTC
>NZ_JAYESN010000100.1:0-14494 GCF_034860625.1 Lamprobacter sp. | reverse complement strand
AGTGAGATCCCGCATCCGATGGCTCTCGACACCTGTCAACACGAGCAGCACAATGAGGCTTACTCGCTCAATCCGCCAGGAGCCAAAGATGGCATCAGCTCAGATCGATATTCCGCAAGATATCTTGGATTCTGCGCGTTTGTCGCCGGAGGCTCTCAAGCAGGAAATTGCGATCAGCCTCTACGCTCAACGGCGGCTTTCGATCGGCAAGGCGCGAGAGCTTGCCGGGATGTCACTGTGGCAGTTTCGGCAGTTGCTAGGATCGCGGGAGCTGCCCGCTCACTATGACGAGACGGAACTGTTAGAGGATCTCGAGACTGTCTCAAGCTGGGACCGTTCGGCCTCATGAGGCGCGTTGTCAGCAACACCTCTCCAGTGACCAATCTCGCCGCGATCGGCCAACTCAACCTGCTGCACAGGCTGTTCTGCCGTGTCGACATCGCCCACGCGGTCTGGGATGAGCTGAACGCCAAGGGCCGGTCCTGGCCTGGTCGCGACGAGGTCGCGCGGGCATCCTGGATCGTTCGCCAAACGCCCAACAACAACGCGCTGGTGCGTGCCTTGCAGCGGGATCTCGACCGGGGCGAATCTGAGAGCATTGCGCTCGCACTCGAGTTGGGAGCCGATCTCATCCTGCTGGACGAACAGGACGGGCGCCGTCTTGCTGAACAGCAGGGCTTGAGGCCGATGGGCGTGGTCGGTGTTCTGCTGCTCGCGAAGCAATGCGGTCTGTTGCCGGCCATCCGGCCTGACCTCGATGCCTTGAGAATGGAGGCCGGCTTCTGGCTTGGGCCTTCGGTTTATCAACTCGCGCTTCAGAAAGCAGGTGAATCGTTTTGAATCATGCACGAGAACAGGCACGGATTCGGTATTCCTGGCGATTTTCCCTGGCCTGCCACGCGACCCATTTAGCGCGGCGCCAGGCGGGGGAAAACCCGGGACGGGTTCGGTTTTTCGGGAAACCCGGGACCGGTCTGGTGTTTCGGTTTTTCGCACGGCTGGCGATTCGGGCGGTTCGAATGATGCCCATGTCGGTTCGGTACTGACGTTGGCTGGCGCGAATCGAGTTGCGGTTGGTCGATGCCTTGGGTTTCCGGGGCACAAAGGTCGTCCAGTTCGGCGGCGCGCGTGCCTACAGCGTCATTGATCGGGCGTCCGCGAAGGCCTGCGACATCAGTTCTTCTGCCAACGCTCGGCGAATGCCAGAGCGGCGAGAAATATGCGCCGCTCTCGCATCGGCGGGGTCACATCGGCGGCCCAGCCGGCGAGCAGGCCTTTCGCTTAGGTCACGGCGCACACCTGTGCGCGGGGGAGGCTAACGGTGACGGGACGTTGCAGAAGTTCTAGCAAGAGGCGCACGCGATGCTCGCCTTGGGGGGCCTTGAAGATCGCCGATAGTCCAGCAAAAGGGCCATCGAGGATCTGGACCGGCTGGCCGGGCTGGAGGTCTGGTGGACCCGCAGAGTGCTCACAGCGTTGGACGAACACCGAGCCAACCGACGAAACCACCAAACCCTGAACACCAACCAGTGAGCTCTTTCACCGACGCGCTCATCCTCAAGGTCCACACCGGCACCCTCGCCGAGCGCCCGTTCGAGCTGCTCGAAGCCTTCCGCGACTAGAGCACCATCGGCGCCAGCGAAGCCGAGCCGCTTGGAATCGACCGGGTTGGGCATATCGACTGGCTCAAAACCCGGACGTCCCGGTTTAACGAAAACACGTACAAATCCGACCCGGACGTATCGACATGAACAACATCATGGTCGAAACTCAAGGCCCCGAAGGCACGGTCTGTGAAGGCACGGTCTGTTTAGTTTAACGGCCCCAAGCGGGCGTTTACATATTCGAATGCGACGCAAGTCCGAGTCGACGCCTGGGAATGACGCAAACGCGCTCCCGCTACCTTGATCGGAAACATAGAAGGTCAGCAAAATGCCAAAAACGATCGAAGTCGAAATCGACGCCGCCGGGCGATTGCGACCTCTGGCGCCGCTCCCCCCTCTGCCAGTGCGCGCCTTGCTGATCCTGCCCGAACAAGAATCTCCAGCATCTCCAACCCGCGGTGCCACCGCAGCAGAAGCGCTCAAACTCCTTGCGAGCCCGCGCTATGCCAAGCGGCCACGCAGCCAGCCGGACGAGGTCAGCCGGCGGATCGCCGAGCTTCGGGCCGATTGGGATCGAAGAGAGGGATGACTCGCGCCTACCTCGATACCTGCTGCGTCATCTACCTGATCGAAGAGGTGCCTGGTTTCAGCGATCCAATGCGTAACCACCTCGCGGCCAACCCGGACGCAATCCTCTGCGTGTCCCCGCTCGTGCAGCTTGAAGCCCTCGTCAAACCCCTCGTTGACGGAGACCAAGCCTTAGCCAGTGATTACCGGGACTTTCTAGCAGAACAAGATTGGGCGCTGATCGGTGACCGCGAGTTTGAATTGGCAACGCACCTGCGCGCAGCCCATCGCCTAAAAACGCCCGATGCCCTGCATCTCGCCGCCGCCCAGAATCATGGATGCAGCGAATTCTGGACCAACGACGACCGCCTAAATCAAGCGGCAACTGCAAAATCGGTCAACATTCTAGCCCGCTTTGGATAACCGGGAACCAAGCCAGGGACAAGCAACGCCCAACCATCATTTCCCCTTGACGAGTGAGGCAAAGCCGCGTTTCAATGCCGCCATGCTGCGTTCAGCCCTCGAACGCAACCGGCACGATCACAACAACAGACAAGCCGCCCCCTGCCATACCCTCCAATCACAGGGTAGGGCGGTAGCATGCCCGCACCAAGACTCGGCGACCCGGCCTCGTTGGCCACCAAAGCGCCACGCCGGGGTTGGGCCGCAATCGGCAGCCCCAGTCGTACCCCAGCACAAACCCATCAGGCGCCAGCGGCCGGTGCCACCAACCCAAAGCCCAAAGCCCAACGCCCAGCCCGTTGAACGACGAACTCCAATACCACGTCCTCAAACACCTGCAAGCCAACCCCCAGGCCAGCCAGCGCGAGCTCGCCCGCGCCCTCGGCATCAGCCTTGGGCGCACCAATTACTGCGTGCGCGCCGTCATCGAGCGCGGCCCCGGCTGAGAACAGGCCCAAGGCGCAGGACTTTCGCCGCAGCAACAACAAGCTCGCCGACGCCGACCTGCTCACGCCCGAGGGCATCGAGCAAAAGACGCGCATCCTGGCGCGCTTTCTCAAGCGCAAAGAGGCCGAGTACCAAGCGTTGCAGGCCGAGCTCGAACAACTCACCGCCGAGGCCAAGGCCGAAGGCCTGCTCGACCCCGAATCCGCCAAGCCCTGAACACCAAACCCTGAACCCCATCCAGTGAGCTCCTTCACCGACCCGCTCGTCCTTAAGGTCCACACCGGCACCCTCGCCGAACGACCCTTCGAGCTGCTCGAAGCCTTCAGCTACTGGAGCACCATCGGCGCCAGCGAAGCCGACCCGCGCTGGATCACCGTACCCGCCGGCTTGAAGCGGATATAGGCTAGGAACTATATTCAAGGGACTCTAGTGATGTGGGCCGTTGAGACAAGAGCAAAGGCAATGAGCAGAACTCTTGAACAGTTGCTCGCCGACGAGAAACCCGACGTTGCAGCGCGCGCTCAACAAAAGGCCACAGAGATTCTGCTGGGCATTCACCTAGCGGAACTGCGCGAGCACGCTAGCAAGACCCAGGGCGAGTTGGCTGACGCGCTCGGCGTGAAACAGCCGACCATTGCCGGCATGGAGAGGCCCGGACATGACCTCAAGCTGTCTTCGCTCAAGCGCTATGTCGAAGCGACCGGTGGCAAATTGCGGATCGATGTTGAGCTCCCCGACGGGTCACATTTTGGTTTTTCGCTATAGCACCATCGCAAGGCACCGCGCGCCGAACGGCCGAACGAACTGATGGCCGATTGGCAACTCGCCAGCGAGGGCCAAACCCCTTCAAGATCGATCCCTTGCGTTGAAGCATGCGCCATGACACCAGACATCATCAAAGTCAAAGCTTTAGCTGATTTCGTGCTGGAAGCTGAATTTGCTGACGGTAAGACTCGGCGGTTCGATGTTCGTCCTCTACTCGATTACCCTGCCTTTTCCGCGTTGCGCGAAGGGAGTCTGTTCATGGCAGCGAAGGTCGAAAATGGCACGGTCGCATGGACCGACGAGATTGATCTTTCACCGGACACCCTGTACCTGCGCTTCCTCCACCGCAAGCGAGCCGCCGAATAGACGACATCCTCCGGCGCAAGCGCCCCGAATGCAATGCCCTCAAGGCCGAGCTCGAACAGCTCACCGCCGAGGCCAAGGCTGAAGGGCTGAACGAGCGACCCGCCCGATGACGCCGTCGTCTAACCTTCTCTGGAGCCAAACCCATGAGCGCACCGTCCAGCTACGACCAAGACTACTACCTCTGGTTCGCCGATCAGGCAAGGCTGCTGCGTGCCGGAACCTGGCAACAGCTCGACATCGAACACCTTGCGGAGGAATTAGAAGACATGGGCAAGCGCGAAAAGCGGGCGCTGAGAAGCCGAACCGTTGTGCTGCTCGCCCATCTTCTGAAGTATAGGTTCCAACCACAACACCGCAGTGCGAGCTGGAACGGCACCATTCGCGAGCAGCGCAAGCAGCTGGCAGAACTGCTCAGCGACAGTCCTAGCCTCAGACCCCGGCTGGAAGAGGATCTTCAAGACAGCTACATCAGCGCCAGCCTGCTCGCCGCCGGTGAAACCGGCCTCGCCGAGACCACCTTTCCCGAGCAGTGTCCGTACTCAATCGATCAACTCTTAGACCAAGACTTCTGGCCCGATCTCTGACCCATCAACAAGCGCTCCCCGGGAGCGGATGGCTCAAGTGGCCAAAACAGCCCAGCCATGGCTAATGGACTCGCCGATGTCACGGCAACTTGAGCGATCCGGGTGTGCGACCCGCGCGACTTCAAGCTTTGAGTCGACCCGGGTTCCGCTCAACCTGATCTTCGACTACCCAGTGCACTGGTCGCGCTACAAGGTTCTGCGCGATCTGATTCAGAACTTCTACGACAGCATCCCTCGGCCCGAATGGGCCGAGCGGTTCAGCCAACAGGTCGAGCAAGGGCGGCTCACCCTGATCTCCAAGGACGTAGGCTTCAGTTACGACTGGCTGATTCCGATCGGCGCCTCGACCAAACGCGACGGGGGCGGCGATTACGCCGGCTATTTCGGCGAGGGCTTCAAGATTGCCGCACTCTGCGCCCTGCGTGACTTTGACTGGGCGATCGAGGTGCGCTCTCGCGACTGGCACCTGCGCGTCGTGACCGACAGGCTCGACGTGGATGGGCACCATCTGAAGAGCCTGGCCTACGAGATCCGCACCGGCCTTGAGCCGGTCGCCGATACCCTGCTAACCATCGCGCCATTCCGAGATTCGGCCACCCTAGAGACCGCGTTGCTTAGCTTCTTCTATCCCGACAATCCGCTGCTCGGCGAGGCCATCTGGACCTCGCCGACGGCCGCCATCTACCACCGCTCGCGGCAGCACAAGCCGCCCGACTATCCAACGACCTACAACGACCAGGGCCCCGGCATCCTATTCGCCGGCTTTCAGGCCCTCGGCTCCTTCTCCTACCCACTGGTCGTCTGCCTGCACGACCATCGCGGCAACGACCGCGAGCGCAATAACCTGTATCGCATGGATGTCGTGAAATTGATTGGCAAGGTTGCCATACGCCTTCCACCGGATGCGGCCGGCGCGGTCCTGCGCATCTTTGCCAGCCGCTGGTACGAACGACCGCGCAAGCGTTACGACTTCGATTCCTGGTACCCGATTATCGACAATCTGGTGCAGCGACTCGCCGGCTGCCCGGAGCAAGCCGCACGGTTCCGCGCCGACAACCCGCACCTGTTGGTCGCTGCCCAGGTCAAGCGTAGCGACCTGCCCGGCTACAATCGGCGCCGTCAGGCGCTCGCGTGGATCAAGGGTCGCGGCCAGCGCTACCGGCTGGTCCAAGAGGCGTTCCGGGCGCTCGGGTATCCCAGTCTTGAGGACGCCTGCGCCAGGGCTGATGGTTTCACGATCACCCGCGATCCCGACCGGGGCGAGATTGGGCGCATCGCCGTCCTCCAATCCGTCGCCAAGGACCTGCTCCCCGACCTGCTTGAGCAGCTCGAGCTGCCCCCGTGCAAGGTCATCGACAACCCTGGCGCCGTCTGGCAAGGCATGGCCACCTGTATCCGGGCCGATGCCACAATCGCCCTGTGGCGCGGTCTGCGTATCCGCTACCGACTTCCGTTCGTAGCATTAAAGGCAACGCTGCTGCACCAAGACGGCTTCAGCGACGCCGTGAGCACCTACCTGCACGAACTGGGACATGTCTTCGGGGGCGACAGCTCCGCCGCGTTTAGTCATGCGCTGTCTGAGATGATGTCGGCCACCGTCAGCCACTCTGCACAACTCGTGGACTGGCGGCGAGCCTGGGAGAGTGTAGGCGAGAGCGATTGATCAGAAGCGCTGGAGAGCCTGCTAGTCTGTGCCGCCTACGCGCACGGCGCTGAAGACAACTTGAATGCGCTCGACTCGACGCTAGCCATACCCTAGCCGCGACCGGTTTGTGAGCGCTCCGCGAGGTACGCTGCGTTGCCGATGTTGTCCAATCCTGAAGCTGTCAAGCAGGCCAGGGCAACGCCAGCGGCTTGATTGATGCAACGGGAGACGATGCGCTGATGACCCGTTGGACGCACCGGCAAGGCCGCCGTCATCCATTTTTTCCACCGCATGGCCGCCGACATCTTCAACGAAGCCATGGCCGTCCTCGGCGAGCCCGCCTGGCGCCGCGCCATCATGGTCTGGCCGATAAAGCCACTCACCCTCGGACCTCACATTTGGTTGGCGTTCGACTAGACAGCAGAACGCCGCTGAACGCGAAAAACGTCTGATTTTCAGTATACACTGATGCCTGTCATCCACCGCGAAGATGGTCTCAAGTGCTTCTTCTATGCCAACGAAGGTCATCCACGCGAGCTAGCGCATGTCCATGTTCAACGTGCTGGCATTGAAGCCAAATTCTGGTTGACGCCCGATGTGCAGCTCGCACGCAATGATGGCTTCGACGCGCCCAGCCTGCGGCGCTTCGAACGCCTGGTCAGGCAACACCGAGAACGCTTTCTGAGGGCCTGGAATGAATACTTCGCCTAGCCGCGCTTGGACAGACGCCGACAACCTCTGGGTCGAGCTTGCAGACGGCCGAACCCTCGGCGTTCCGTTAGTTTGGTTCCCCCGTCTACTTGCCGCGACGCCGCAACAACGCGCCGAGTATGAGCTCAGCGCCAGAGGCATCCACTGGGACGCCCTTGATGAAGACATCTCAATCGAGGGGCTGCTCGCGGGCCAAGGCGATCTCACCCACCATCGTCGCCAAGTCGCCTAGCCCGCGTCTGATCCGGTACCCCGGGATCCGTACCGGGTTTTACAATGAACTCAAGCGCTACCAGCAGCACTACGCCCAAGAGGCCGACGTCATGACCGCCTTATCCGCGCCCCATCGGTCATCCCGGCCAGCCCCTCCGTCATCCCGGCTACCTTTCCCGCGTCATTCCGACCGGGAAGCCGGAATCCAGGCCAAGGACGGTAACCCGCGGCAAGCCGGGACCCAGGCCACATACAAGCAACGCCCAACCATTATTTCCCCTTGACGAGTGAGGCAAAGCTGCGTTGCAATTCCGCCATGCTGCGTTCAGATCTCGAACGCAACCAGCACGATCACAACAACAGACAAGCCGCTCCCCTGCCATACCCGCCAATAACAGGGTAGGGCGGTAGGTGCCCGCACCAAGAATCGGCGACCCGGCCTCGTTGGCCACCACAGCGCCACGCCGGGGTTGGCCCGCAACCCGCAGCCCCAGTCGCACCCCAGCACAAACCCATCAGGCGCCAGCGGCCGGTGCCATCAACCCAAAGCCCAAAGCCCCGCGCGTTGAACGACGAGCTCCAATACAACGTCCTGAAACACCTGCAAGCCAACCCCCAGGCCAGCCAGCGCGAGCTTGCCCGCGCACTCGGCATCAGCCTTGGGCGCACCAACCACTGCGTGCGCGCCGTCATCGAGCGCGGCTGGGTCAAGGCGCAGAACTTCCGCCGCAGCAACAACAAGCTCGCTTACGCCTACCTACTCACGCCCGAGGGCATCGAGCAAAAGGCGCGCATCCTGGCGCGCTTCCTCAAGCGCAAAGAGGCCGAGTACCTCGCGTTGCAGGCCGAGCTCGAACAACTCACTGCCGAGGCCAAGGCCGAAGGTCTGCTCGACCCCGAAACCGCCAAACCCTGAACACCAAGCCCTGAACCCCAACCAGTGAGCTCCTTCACCGACCCGCTCATCCTCAAGGTCCACACCGGCAACCTCGCCGAGCGACCCTTCGAGCTGCTCGAAGCCTTCCGCTACTGGAGCACCATCGGCGCCAGCGAAGCCGACCCGCGTTGGATCACCGTACCCGCCGGCTACCGCACCGACTTCGCCTCCATCCCGCGCCTAGTCTGGCCGCTGCTGCCACCGGTCGGGCGCAGCGGCAAGGCCGCCGTCATCCACGACTGGCTCTGCGACGAGCAACCGCACAGCGTCGACCACCGCATGGCCGCAGACATCTTCAACGAAGCCATGGCTGTGCTCGGCGAGCCCGCCTGGAGCCGCGCCATCATGGTCTGGACCGTCAAGTGGTTCGGGCCGAAGTTTCGCGCAGGCGCCTGACCTGACCGATAACTCGGTGTCCGAAAAACCGGACCCGTCCCGGTTTTCCCGCAGCCCGCCACCCGCAGGCCATCACAAAATCGTCACTTGCCCGCACCCGAGGCAGGGTGATTTAATCCTGCAACTGCCCGTTCAATCCAGAACGCTACAGACTTCAACCCAGAACCCCACAGACAACCCGCCACCCGCCCATGTCTTACACCGGCAGGGGATAGCGGTCGCCTGTCTCGCCCAACACCGGCTCGTCTGCCTCGCTACTACCATTTGCATGACCGAAGACCTCACCTTCCACGCCCTGCGCCAGCTCAAGGCCAACCCCCAGCTCAGCCAGCGCCAACTGGCCAAGGCGCTCGGCATCAGCCTGGGGCGCACCAACTACTGCCTGCGCGCCCTCATCGAGCGCGGCTGGGTCAAGGTGGAGCACTTTCGCAGCAGCAAGAACAAGCTCGCCTATGCCTATCTGCTCACCCCGGAAGGCATCGACACCAAGGCCCGCATCACCGCCCGCTTCCTGCAGCGCAAGCGCGCCGAGTACGATGTCCTCAAGGTCGAGCTTGAGCAGCTGACGGCGGAGGCCGAGGCCGAAGGGCTGATCGATCAGCCCGCCAACGGCTGATCGCGACCACCGCAACCGAAGGACCAACGCAGCGCCAACCAAAATGATTGATCTCGCGATCTGGAAAAAGGCCTGGGCGCTGCTGGATACCCGTGAACGCCGCAATGCCTGGATCACCTTAAGCGTCGTGATCCTCTGCGCGCTCTCGTCCGCGCTCATGGTCGGCTCGGTGTTGCCGTTCCTCTCGGTGCTGGCCGATCCGGGGCAGATCGAACGAGTGCCAGCCTTGGCCTGGGCCTATGAGACCTTCGGCTTCAGCAGCGATTACGCCTTCCTGGTGGCGCTGGGGGTCGCGTCCTTCGTCGTTATCGTGCTCACCAGCCTGGTGCAAATCGCCAACACCTATGTGGTGTCGCGCTTTGCCACCATGCGCATGCACTCCATCAGTCACCGCCTCTTGAGCGCCTATTTGCGCCAGCCCTATGCCTTCTTTCTCAATCGGCATTCAGGTGAGATGGGCACGCGGGTGCTCGCGGAGTCTCAGCAGTTAGTAGGGCAATTCCTGAAACCCGCCGCCGATCTGATTGCCTCAGCGTTTACCGTCAGCGCCATCGTCGGGTTGCTGTTGTGGGTCGAACCCCTGGTCGCGCTGATCGCTTTCGCGACTCTGGGCGGCATCTACGGCGCGGTCTATGCGCTCAGCCGCCGCCTGCTCAAGCGGTTTGGCTACGCACGCGTCCAGGCCAACAGTGAACGGTTTCGCATCGCCAATGAGGCCCTGGGCGGCATCAAAGACATCAAGCTACTAGGGCGTGAAAGGGCTTATGCGGCCCGATATGCGGTTCCCTCGCTTCGGATGGCGCGGGCGATGTTGGTTGCTCAGGTCATTGCGCAATTACCGCAATACGTCCTGCAAGCCGTGGCGTTCGGCGGCATCATCCTGCTGTGCCTGCTGATGCTCGGTCCCCAAGGACTTGCCTCAGGCGAGGCGATGGGGGGATTCTGCCGCTACTCGGCGTGTTCGCCTTTGCCGGGCAGCGGCTGATGCCAGAACTCTCAAAGCTCTATCGATCGCTGGCGCAGCTCCAGTCTGGCGCTGCCGCCGTGGAAGTGATCCACGATGATCTGCTGGACAAGGCCGGCTCCGGCACCTTGCCGCGTTCCGCTCCGCCTGGGTTGGGGCTTGCGCGGAGCCTCGAGTTCGCCGCCGTCTCCTACCACTATCCCAATGCCGACCACGCCGGGCTGAAGGACATCTCGCTCGAGATCCGCGCGGGGGAGAAGATCGGCATCGTCGGCGGGACCGGGGCCGGCAAGACCACCCTGGCTGACCTCATGCTGGGGCTGCTCGCGCCCACCCAGGGGCGGATCATCGTTGACGGCGTTCCGATCACCGAGACGAACCTCCGCGCCTGGCAGCAGAGCGTCGGCTATGTGCCGCAGGACATCTTTCTGACCGACGCCAGCGTCACCGAGAATATCGCGCTTGGGGTGCCGCCGCAGGATATCGACAGCGCTCAGGTCATCCGCGCCGCCGGCATTGCCAATATCGACCGCTTCATTCGTGAAGAACTACCACAAGGCTAGACACCAGGGTCGGCGAGCGCGGGGTGCGCCTTTCCGGTGGCCAGCGCCAGCGCATCGGCATTGCCCGCGCGCTCTATCAGGATGCCGATCTGATCGTGCTCGATGAAGCGACCTCGGCGCTGGATAATCTCACCGAAGCCGAGGTGATGGCCGCGATCGATGCGCTGCCCGGCGACATGACCGTGGTGATGATTGCCCACCGTCTAGGCACCGTGAAGCGCTGCGACCGTATTCTGGTGCTGGATAAGGGCCGCGTTGTCGGAATTGGCAACTGGGGCGAGTTGAACGCCGAGAATGCGGCATTCCGGGCGATGGCGCACGCGTCTTGAAGAACCACGGCTAAAACGAGAGCCTAGATGATCCATCCAAGCGCATTCATTCACGACCAGGCCCTTATTGACAGCGGAGCCAGCATCGGGGCTAGCACGCGGGTCTGGGGCTTCACGCATATCCTTGCCGGCGCCCGTATCGGTGCGGACTGCAATATCTGCGAACAGGTCTTCATCGAGAACGACGTCAGCGTCGGTGATCGTGTCACCGTCAAATGTGGGGTTCAGCTGTGGGACGGCATCCAGCTCGAGGATGACGTCTTCGTTGGACCCAATGCGACCTTCACCAATGACAAATTCCCGCGCAGCAAACGCAATCCGGATACCTTTCCAATCACGATCGTGAAACGCGGGGCATCGATCGGTGCCAATTCAACCATCCTCCCCGGACTGACCATCGGGGGCGAGGCGATGATCGGCGCGGGTGCCGTCGTGACCAGCGATGTACCGCCCAAAGCCATCGTCATCGGCAACCCGGCGCGGATCGTCGGCTACGTCGATACGGTCCGCTTCGATGATGCGGTTGGCTCCACGGTGCACCCTCGCAAGACCGGGACGGTCAAGGGCGTGACCCTGCACGAACTCAAACATGTGACCGACATGCGGGGCGATCTGATCGCGACCGAACTCGAAAGAGATCTTCCGTTCGTACCGCGGCGCGTCTTCTTCGTGCATGACGTACCCAGCACACGGGTTCGGGGCGAGCATGCGCATCGCGAATGCCAGCAGTTTCTTGTCTGTTTGAAGGGCAGTGTTTCGGTGGTTGTCGATGATGGTGAGCACAGCGAGGAGTATGAATTGAACCACCCCTGGCTGGGACTCCATCTGCCACCGCGCGTCTGGGGCATTCAATACAAATATTCAGCCGATGCCGTGCTCATGGTATATGCCTCGCATCCTTACGACCCAACGGACTATATCCGCGATTACGACGAGTTTATTCGCGAGGTCCGCCATGCCTGAACCCATTCTTTTCATCGCGCCGCGTGCCAGCTATCTCAAACGCCAGCGTGGGATCGATCAGGTGGTGTCGTATGTGCTGGAGAGTCGGTAGGGTGAATAAGCGCAGCGCATCCACCATCCCCTAGCCAGACAGGTGACAACTCATGTACGCAATCGAATTTGAAGCCGATATTCAGAACGGGATGATCAAAATACCCACCCAGTATCAGGGAATGGAATCGAAACACGTTAAAGTGATCGCCTTACTGGATAACCTAGAGAGAAATCAGCAGGCGGCACCACCGCATGAGGAAAAACCGGCTTTTTTTGCGGACGGATATATCGAGCAACACTGGCGCGAACTCATCATCACTGCCTCGCCGGATCCACTGCAGGATGACGATGCTGTTTTACAGGAAGAATATGGAGCCTACCTCAGTGCAAAACATTCTTCTTGACATCAACATCATTCTCGACTGTTACGATGCCGAGCGTCTGAAGCGCTTTCCGTCGTCAAAACCTGCGTTTGATCTGGCGACGCAATCAGGTAGCTATCGGCCTTTTATATCCTCCTCCAGCCTGGATAATTTGGAGTTTCTGAAAAATAGCGCCTTCAAGCAAAGCTACCCGGAAGCGACTGCGGCGGAACGCCATCAATTGACCATTTTCTTTATCAAAGAAATATTGAATCAAGTCGCGCTTGCCAAAACGCCCGCTTATCTGGAGATCGATGACGACGACATCGAAGACTCGCTCGTCATTGCATCTGCCAGGGCGATCGAGGCCAAGGTCATCACGCGCGATTCGGGGATGCTCGATCGGGATCCTGAAATTGCTCAGACAGCCGAGTCATTCATACAATCGCACCAGGACCGATCACCGCCGATCCCCTTCCTGGATTTAGGGGCGGCATACGAGGAACTGCGCACGGAAATCGATCAGGCCATCGACCGCATCCTGAACTCCGGCTGGTACATTCTCGGCCCCGAGGTCGATGCCTTCGAGGCCGACTACGCGGCCTATTGCGAAGCGGCTCACTGTGTTGGCGTGGCAAGCGGACTCGATGCCCTGCACCTTGCCCTGCGCGCGCTTGGGGTCGGCCCCGGCGACGAGGTGATCGTCCCCTCCAACACCTACATCGCCACCTGGCTTGCGGTCAGCCACTGTGGGGCCACTCCGGTGCCGGTCGAGCCGGACGAGCGCACTTACAACATCGACCCGAGCCGGATCGAGGCGGCCATCACCCCGCATACCAAGGCCATCCTCCCGGTCCATCTTTACGGCCAGCCCGCCGACCTGGACCCCATCCTGGAGATCGCCCGGCGGCATGGCTTGAAGGTCTTGGAAGACGCGGCACAAGCGCACGGCGCGCGCTACAAGGGCCGGCGCATTGGCGGACATGGCGACGCCGTGGCCTGGAGCTTCTATCCCGGCAAGAACCTGGGCGCCTTGGGCGATGGCGGTGCCGTGACCACCAATGATCCCGAACTGGCCGATCGTCTGCGCGTGCTGCGCAATTACGGCTCGCGGGCTAAATACGTCAACGAGGTCCAAGGGTACAACAGTCGGCTCGATCCGCTCCAGGCCGCCATCCTGCGGGTGAAACTGCGTCATCTGAACGACTGGAACGCCCGCCGCCGCACGATCGCCACTGCCTATCTGGAGGCACTCGCCGCGACCGATTTGGTCCTGCCACATGTCGCTGATTGGGCCGATCCCGTCTGGCATCTATTCATCGTGCGTCATCCTCGGCGTGATGCGTTGCAGAGCGCACTCGCGGCCGAGGAGGTCGGCACCCTGATTCACTATCCCATTCCGCCGCACAAGCAAGCAGCCTATGCGAACGCCGGGTTTGCGGACGATGCTTTTGCCTTGGCATCACGGATCGCGAACGAGGTATTGAGTTTACCCATTGGTCCGCAACTAATGACGCACAAGGCTGATGTTGTGCATAAAGTCGTATGCAAAGTTCTTAGCGAGATTTGATGCTCGTGTAAAATGATATAGCCGAGCCAAAGAACGATGAAGCCTTTATGTAATTTGGTTGTTCCAGGATTTCCAAAGAGTGGTACTTCAAGTCTGCATGAATATCTTGATCTTCATCCCCAAATCAATATGTCACGACACAAAGAGTCGCATTTTTTTGCTATTGAAAAGCACTGGAACAAAGGCTGGGATTATCATAATTCGCTTTTTAATATAAGCAAAGATTACTCTTACTACGGAGAGTCGAGCACAATATATTGTATATCAGAAAAATCGATTGAAAGAATTCAATCTAGTTTAAAATCCCCAAAGTTTATTTTTCTTCTTCGCCATCCGGTGCAACGAGTTTTATCGCATTATCGATGGCTGTGTGCACTCGGCTTAGAACGTAGGCCAC
>NZ_JAYESN010000099.1:0-14713 GCF_034860625.1 Lamprobacter sp. | reverse complement strand
GTAAGCCGGAAACAGGCCCTTTTCCAGCGGTGCGCGCGCACGGCGCAACAGCGGTTTTCCATCGTCACCCGGCACTGCGGTCAGGATGCCGGCCTCACCAAAACAGGCGCGCTCGGTATACATGCGCGGCACCAGCGTCGAGAGCCCTTTGAGATAACTTTTGTTGCCGTGGCGTTGCACCAATAGGCGGTGAAAGGCGGCCTCGGTGAACTGACCGCCGAGCGACACCGGTCCTTCGGCAAAGAGCGCAAACCAAGCATCGGCCAAACCCACCGCAGGAAGCTCGACCCCGCTGCGCCGACACAGCAACAGATGCAGCAGCCAGAGCGTGAGCGGTTCACCCAACATCGGATCTTCGCGGACCACGCAGTCGCCGAGCGGCGTCAGCCCCAGTTGCCAGACGCCCTTCGACTTCATGGCCGACACCAGACCCATCCCCAGCGCATAGTGGATCATCGGCTCTACCTTACCGGTCGACTTCCCCGTCGGGATGCCGGTTTCAGCGCCAATCGCCTCCTTATCTCCACTGCCATTCCGAGCCGCGAAGGCGAGCAGCTGGCCCAGCAGCCGCCGATCAGGCAGGAAGGTCTGCGGGAAATTCAGAGGCAGTTGAGCCATAATCTGTTGCCAAGAGATGTTAGCGAATCCACTGAAGTTAGCTGATGAGCAACTGAAACTGATCTTTCGATATCTCACAATCTCGAAGGATTTTTGCGAGCAACCCAGGCCCAATTGACTCTCCAGAATGCACTGGAACAACAGTTTTTCGTCCGTCTGCATGGCGTATGAAATGATGGCTCCCTTTTATCCTGACAATTTGAAAATCTGCCCGACACAGAGCATCGACGACTTGCTTTCCGGTGAGCGACGGCAGCTTAGTCATGCCGCCACAGTTATTTTTTGAATTCCAACAAACACCAGCTCATCTAAGTCATCTTGTTGAACCTCAAGCGAGAGTTCAATGGCTTCGCGGATTCTCTCCATTAAAACATCGAGCGATTTAGCTTGAGTATGGCAACCAGGAAGCGATGGAACAGATGCGACAAGGTATCCTTCCACGTCGCGTTCAATGACTACGTTAAAATCTTTGCTCATTAGATTTCTCAGATTTCAGTGCATCAGTTTTTATAGGCTAATTAGGTCGTTAGCATCAAGCATCAACACCGAAGCGCCGTTGCTCCAACGCCGTCACCGAGACCAGCAGGGGCTTATCCTGCAATGCGCCACTGGAGGTCATCACCGGCCCTAGCGACCAGCATTTGCCCTTTTCCAAGCTCGCCAAACGCTGTGCCCAGTCGCCCTTGGAATCAGGTGTGGTCTGCGCCAGCAGCGTCGCGAATCGCTCGATCTCGGTATCGGCAGGCTTGAAGAACAGCTTATGACCGGCCTGGAACAGGCGGTCGCGCTGCTCTTGATTGAAGTTGCTGGTGGTCTGCGTCGCCAGCAATAGCGAAAGGCCAAATTTGCGCCCCTCGCGCAACATCTTGTCGATCGGCGAATCACTGCGGTGATCTAGGTTCTGGATCTCATCCAAGACAACGGGAATCGGATGCTGCTTGCTGCCGGTATTACAGGCGTGATCGTACAGATCCCATAACGCAAACTCGGTCACCAGCTTTTGGATCTCGCGCCCGAGCCCCTTCAGTTGCAGCACATGCACCCAATGCTCAGGCGAGACCAACATATCCGACCAAGCCGACTCCTCGCCTTCCCGGAACGGTCTCGCCTTGATCAAAGGCTCCAGCTTGCTGGCCAAGCTCACCCCATAGTTGCTGTCGTCCTCAAGCTGCTTGATCAACTTCTGCAGCGAGAATTCGCGATCCGTTGTGATCCCAGCTTCTAGCACGCGAATCAGCGTCGAAAACTGCTGATCGCCCATGGTCTCATAGACGGAGGTAAAGATGCTGCCGATGCGCGTGGCGACCTGATAGGGATTCTCAGAAAACGGAGGCGCATCGGGATCGATGATCAACTGCTGACGTCGGAATGGATTCAGCGGCAGTTGATTGGTGGCGACATAATGGTTAAGAGGTTTAGCGATCGCCTTGAAGCGCTCCTCGACCTGATTTGGCAAGAAGCCATCGGTGTAATCGACGATCAGCGAATGCAGCCCCTGCGCCGCCATCTCCGAGAGCAGGCATTGAATGCCGTAGGTCTTACCCGAGCCGGATGCACCGAACACAAGCAGATACCGATTTGCCAGACGTTCGTGACCATACTCCCAATACACCGGCTCGCCATTGCCGCGGGTGCCGATCAACAACCGCTCAGGCACAGTCGGTATTGGCGTGACTACTGGCTCAATTCTTAGCGCTGACCGCTGCTCTGTCTCCGGTACGATCTCAGCCTCAGGCACAGGCACGGGCCTGCGCGCTGACTTTGGAGTGGACACCTCTTGCCCACCAACGAAATCATCAGCAACCATGCGTTCCTGATCCTGATATCTCGGGACCCGCGATGGCCCCGGTCGGGCTTCACCCGCTAGTGGGTATTCCTTATCGCCAGCCTGAGCATGCCTACCGGCCCTATCCAAGATGGAAATGATGTTCGAGCTGACAGCTTCGCCCGACGGATCGCCAGGCACCGGATCACCAGGCACCTGGCTCGTCTTTGAAGCGTCGATATCGGCATCAGCACCGGCTCTGGCATCAGCACCAACACTAGATGCAGCTTCAGCCTCCTTAGGCGCCCCCCAGGCCCCTTGCGAACCCGCCGCCCCAACCTGCTCCGAGCGCACCCGAATCGCACAATCCCCCAAGCTCAGCTGATCCGCCGGCGCCGCATCATCGAACAGGCTCACCACGCCCTGATACCCCAGCGCGATATGCCAAACCGCAAAATCCTCCGGCACCTTCAGCGGTGGTCGCACCACGCCAATGGGCAGCGCGATCGGCGTCAGCACCGGCTCCTTGCCGGGCTCATTGGTCCAGAAGGTGAAGATTGCGCCCTGCCAGGCGACCTCGAAATAGCCCTCGGCCAGGCTCTCCAGCGCCTGATCGAGCTTGCGCCATTGCTGCTCCGGCAGGTTCACCACCGAGCGCGAGGTCACCGCGCGCTGCAACTGCGCCCACCAATAGCGCCGGTCGAAGCGCACCCGCCGCACATCGTCTCGATTCGGCGCGAACAGCTGCGTTAGATGCGCCAGACCGTCCTGCACCTGATCGCTCGCCTTGGCCAGATGCGCCGGGTTGTGTTGCGCAAATTTGCACTCGATCACCGTCGCCCGCAGCAGCGGCACATCGCCCTCGCGCAACTGCAGCGAGAGCTGCAACAGGTCTGGACGATGCGTCAGCTCGCTGCCGCTGAACCAGTGCTGCAGCGAATCGATCGGCAACAGTTGCGACATCGCCGCGCTCGGCGTCGCCAGCGCGCGGCGGATGGCGGCAAAGCCGACCACCTCCCGCACCCGCTCGCCCTGACCCACCACCGCCCGCAGCGACGACAGGCCGACGATCTCCTCGGCCTCCTCCACCACCTTCGCCGCCATCGACTCCAGCCCCGGCGCCTCCTCGAACGGCAGCAGATGCTGCAATTGCCCATGCACCAATTGGGTCAGCGACAGCAGCGTGTCTTGCTCGGTGGAGATCGATAGATTCAGTTCGCCGTAGTCGCCCAGCCCGGAAGTAAAGCCGACGATCTTGCGCGGCTGCTGGCCCAAACCCTGCTCCGCGCGCAGCCCCTGCTCAGCGCGCAGCCCCTCGCTGGTGCGCAACAGCCGCTTATCGATAAAGGGATCGATGCAGGCCACCCACTGCGCCTTGGCGTGCAAGGCCTCCACCACCGGCTGCCAGGGCTCGTAGTCGATCTGGCCAAAGATCAGATGGTCGCTGTGCGGATTCTGCGGATGCTGCAAGCGCGCCGACAGGTCCGCATGCCGGGTCTGGATGCGCAGCCGCCGATTACTCAGCAGACTCTGGCGGCGCAGCTTATCGCCGCGCTGAATCGGGCGCGGATACTCGCAGATCGGAAACTGACTGATATTCGTCGGGTTGAAATCGAACTCGAACGGCAACGCCGGCTCAGTCTGCCCGGTCAGCTCGCCTTCCAAGAAGCGGAACAGGAAGGCGATGTCGTACAGCCGCGCTTCCTTGCGCACCAGCTCCACCATGCGCTCCCGGGTCGGCGCGAACCGGTGCCCGACCGAGAGCACCAGCGGCCGGCCGCGCTCGCGATAGGCCTCGGCGAGATGATGGCGCCAGGCCGAGAGGCGGCTTTCCATCGCCATCGGCGACGACGAGGTGGTGTAGACCATCACCTCGCAATGAAACGCCGGCCAATCCTTCGCCGTGGTCTTTAGATAGTCGCGCAGGAACTGATCGACGCCCGCGAGGATGGTGCCCAGCTCATCGACATGCAGGGCCAGAATCCGCATGCCATCATCCGCGAACGGATACAACTGCCGGTAATCCTCCAGCACCCGCACCACCACATCGCGCTCCTCGGTCGCGGCGATGATCTCGGTCACATCCTCATCGTCGTCGGCCTCCTCCTCGCGCAGCAGGGTCTGCACCGCCAGGCTCTTCTCGGTGGCCCGCTCCGGGCCGAGATGATGCAGCAGGCCGAAGGATTTGATCTCGGCGGAGAGCAGCGCTTGCTGATCCACCACCAGACCCGCCAACGGCCGATGGATCTCGGCCAGCCGCAGCAATTGCTCGAAGGCGGTCTTGCCATCCTGCCCCAGCGCCAGCTTGGCCGCCGCCTCCGGAAAGCCATCGCACAAGAAGCGCAAGCGCGCATGGGTGAGTTCCATCACCGGCGGGCTGATGCCCCAGACGATCGCCGAGCGCAGATAGGCATCATTCGGCGCCATGCTGTCGTCGACCAGCAGAAAGGGCTGGTTGGCCAGCTTAGCGATGCGGTCATCGTCGACGTTCAACCGCTGCGCCATTGGTGACAGGAGTCTTGAAGATGGACGAGATCTGCTGATCGTCCGATCTTAGTCGATAAGGTGGGCCGCCTGCTCAGGAGCGCATTCAGCCAGCGCTCGCCCTCACGATCCGGCCGACGATCAGCACTGGTCCAGCTTTTGACCACCTTCAGCATGGGCACTAGGCTGAGCAGTTCCTCCAAGCCTGCATTGTCAAGATCGGTGAACCACCGGCCACCCTGCTCTCGCTCGCCGCGCCCGTATTTCAATGAGGCATAGAGCGTCCCTCCGGGTCGCAGTGCTTGAGCCAAGCGCCGCAGTACCTGCGGCAACTCCGCCAGTGGTACATGTAGCAGGCTGGCGCAGGCCCAGATTCCATCAAAGCGCCCGCTCCAATCGATGTCCTGGAAGCGACGGATCTCTACGGTTAGCCCGCAATATTCCTCAGCCAGGGCGGCCAAAGCTGCGGACGGCTCCAACGCCGTAACCGCATAGCCGCGCTCGCGGAAGGCGCGCGCATCGCGCCCGGAACCACAACCCGCATCCAGTATGGCCGCGCCCGCAGGCAGTTCGCGCAAAAACGGCTCGTAGAGAGACGACATATCGACGTCAACGGTTGCGGCGAAAAATGACTGCGCCTTTGCATCGTAGTACGCCACGGTAGGATCTGAACTATTCATCAGGTTGTCCAAAGGCTGCTCACTGGCACAGGCCCTGACCACAATGCCGGACGCTATCTGAAAGCCACTTATACTGACGACATCGGCGGCCTCGGGGCTAGACGAGCTTGTACCAAGTACAGGGGGAACATGACGATGCTGAACGGACAGACTGCGCAAGGATACAACTGGACGCAATTGCTGCGCGCTGCGGCGGCAGCGGGTTCCGAAGCCCAGATCGCCAACGCTGTCTTGACGTCTACGAGGCGGTGCAGCAGCGGGCCTCGGAGAAGACCTGGAGCGACATCGTGTCGGACCTGGCGGATGTCATGGTTGCAGCGACGCGCTAGTCTAACAGCCATGCTGGATCAGGTTCCCCTGCGCGCAGCTTAACGACCTACCAAGCACTCACGGATTAGCCCATGAGCCAGGAAAGACCTATGACATCCGCTCACCAGTCGACACAGCCCGAAGACGACTTCATCAACATCTTTGCCGAGCTGTTTGGATTTGAGAAGGCGCAGCTACTAGCACCCGAGTTCGCGGTGTTGGACATCGACGGTGGCGCCCGCTTCATCGATTTTGCCCTGCGTGCTGGCGGCAAGAAAATTGCTTTCGAGATCGACGGTCCTACGCACTATCAGCCACCAGCCTTCGACCGCACCAAGTACGAAGACGACCTCCTACGTCAGAACAGCTTGATCCATCAGGGTTGGCAGGTGTATCGATGGACCGATCACGAACTTGATCAGTGCCGTGAACGGGTCAAGGAACAACTCGCGCTCTTCCTAGAGCGGATGCCTGGCCTGCTCGACATGGACGATTTTCTGCCCAAACAACGCGCCTGCAAGGCCGACTTCAACCTCCGCACCCACCAAGGCGAAGCGCTCGACTGGCTCGCCCTTGTCCGTATTGAAGGCACCACTATCGCTCTACTCGGCCATGCCACAGGTTCTGGCAAGACCTTTACCGCCATTGAAGACGCGCGACGCATCGGCGTGCCGGTGCTCTATGTCGCCCATACCAAGAATCTGATTCGTCAAACCGAGCGCGCCGTTCACGAACAATGGCCCGAAGTCACCACTGGTATCATTCAAGGCGGACGCTTTGAGCCTGACGCGCAATTCGTGCTCGCCACGGTGCAATCGCTGAGCAGCCGTCTCAACGAGATTGATCCAAACCATTACCGCTATCTGATCATCGACGAAGCCCACCACGCCGCCGCCGAGAGCTACCAGCAGGTGTTGGCCTACTTCCGCCCTGTCTTTACGCTGGGCCTGACCGCCACCCCGGAACGCGCGGACGGTAAGTCGATCCTCGACATCTTCCGTGATACCGCCCATCGCCTGAGCCTCAGAGAAGCCATCGAGCGCGGCGAACTGGTGCCCATCCGCTGCGTGCGGGTCAAGACCAATGTCGATCTCAGCCGGGTGCGCTTCAACGAAGTGCAGTACCACCGCCAAGATCTCGAACAGGCCATCACCGTCCCTGCGCGCGATGAGCTAATCGTCCAGACCTATCTGGAGCATGTTCGCGGACGCAAGGGCGTCACCTTCGCCGTCAATGTCCGTCATGGAGAAGCACTCGCTGAGCGCTATCGCGCTCAGGGCGTACCGGCCCGCGCCGTCTCCGGTCAGATGCCCAACAAAGAGCGCAATGCGGTTCTTGATGCCTTCGCCCAAGGCGAATTGCACATGCTCTGCGCCTGCGATCTCCTCAATGAAGGCTGGGACTGCCCGGACATCGAGGTCTTGCTGATGGCGCGGCCGACCCTGTCAAAGATCATCTACATGCAACAGCTCGGACGCGGTACACGCAAGGCCCCCGGCAAAGATAGCCTCCTGGTGTTTGACTTCGTCGATAACGCCGGCCGCTACAACCAGAGCTGGAACGTCCATCGCATCACTGGTAATCGGCGCTATCGACCAGGCGGCCTTGCGGTGGCGCCAAAGGATCGCATCGAGGACGAAGAACGCTCTGGCCCACATGATCCGCTCATCCTCAACCTCGGCCTTTGGACCGAGTCCTTCGAGGAAATTGATGTCTTCGATTGGCAAAGTACCGTCAAGGACATGCTTCCTGTCGCTGAGCTTGAACGCCAACTCGCGGCGTCAGAAGGCTACCTGCGCAACAAAGTCCTGCAAGGCGAGCTAACGCCCGATCACGACCTCAGCCTGGGGCAGCGCCGTTACTTTTACTTCGCCAAGGAGCGCAAACAGGCCATCGCCGACCAATTCGGCCTAAAGCCGGTTACCCCCGGCAATATCCGCGAACGGTTCTATGAGTTCTGCGACGACATGGACATGAGTGCTAGCTACAAACCCGTGCTGCTACGGGCACTGCTCGACACAGTTGATGAGGAGGGCAAGGTTTCGCTGAATCTCCTGACCTTGGCGTTTCGGGATTTCTACCTTGATCGGCTCAACTGCGGCCTACCAGCCGAGAAAGGCAAGCTGCGGATGGCGCGGGTCAAAGAGCTGACTGAAGGCGAGATTCAGCAGGTGATGCTTGGGATGCCGTTCAAGAAATATGCGCAGCGTGGATTTGTCGATTACTCGCGGGATTTGTCTCAGGTGAGATTCGCGCCCGCATTATGGAAGCGTTTAGAGCCTAAAGACTGCGAGCGCTTGCGAGACTTGGCCAGCGAGCGCATTAGTGAGTATTTCGAGAGATGAAAGAGCAGCGCCGCTTTTGCCGCGACGTTGATGACTTGTCCCCCTTATTGAAGGTCAGTCGGACCAGCGTCAGGCGCCAGTTGTTCAAACAGCACGGCGATGACGGCAAGCTGTTCGGTCGGGCCGATATCGGCCAGTTGGCTAACGAGTTGGCGGGCTTGGTCGGTAGCGCGTTGGCGTTGCTCGGCGCTCAGGTGCAATACATGGCTGATCTCGCCCTGTTGCGCATCGATCCGTTTGAGCAAGAGTGCGCCTGTGCCGGCGCTGGAGTCCTGCTCGCCGCGACTCAGGCGCTGGAGATCGCGCGCTTGCTCGGCGCGCTCGCGCAGCCGCAACAGGGCTTGGCGTCGGGTCTCCTCGCGCCATTTGCCCGGCGGCGCCTTGGCGATCAGGGTGGCGACCGATTCGAGCCAGGCCTGATCGCTGCTGTGGCCGGTATCGGCTAGGCGGCGGACGAAGGCGCCAAGTCCCTGCCGATCGGGGGTGAAGGCGTCGAGCCCGCGGTAGCGGTCGGCAAGGGCGCGGCGCAGGTCCGCGAGTTCGGCGGGCGGCTCCGTCAGCAGCGCCCGCCCGAGCTGGCTCTGCCAGTCGGCGATCAGCACCGGGTAGGCCTGTTTCAGCT
This sequence comes from Lamprobacter sp., assembly GCF_034860625.1. Taxonomy (NCBI): domain Bacteria; kingdom Pseudomonadati; phylum Pseudomonadota; class Gammaproteobacteria; order Chromatiales; family Chromatiaceae; genus Lamprobacter; species Lamprobacter sp. The sequence continues at coordinate 5,890 of NZ_JAYESN010000099.1, read as the reverse complement.
CGCGCAGGGCGGTCACTAGCCGGTCGACGAAGGGCTCGAAGGCGGCGCTGTCGCCCCCGGTCAACACCTCCGGCGCGGTGTCGCAGGCCGCTGGCAGGGCCTCGAACAGGAGCGCACCGGGGCTGGCGGCTTGGGTGATGGCACGCCTTACCGCGCTGGCGGTGGCGGAGAGGGCCTCGCAGTGCTGGCTGTACTCGGGCAAGGCGTTGATGAAGCTGACCAGCGGACGGGCGATATCGAGCAGCGTCGCCTCCGCCGGGAGGCGCCCGACAATGCTGTGCAGGTAGCGATCGAAGAGCTCGCCGCGCAGCCCGCCGAGGTCATAGCGCTCGAGCGCGTAGAGTTCGGGACGACGGCACAGTAGCTCGGCATGTTCCAGGCTGATGCGGTCGCAGAAGGCGCCTTCTTGGTAGAGGGCGACTTCGCGCTGATGAGCGATCAGGTAGGCGATGATCAGCACCGGCAGCACGCCGAGCTTGACGCCGAAGGGTGGCTGCCGCAGTTGCTGGTAAAGCTCGGGGAGTGGCACCTGTCGCTCGCCGCCCTGCCCGAGGATCTCGGTGATGGCGTTCCAGGTCGGGCGGATGCCACAGGGGTCTTGCTTGGGATCGGGTGGGTAGATGCCGAGCCGGCCCTGCACTTTACGATGCAGCCGGGTGGCGGCGAGCAGGTTGAGGTAGAGGCTCTTTTCGGCCGGGGTCTTCTCAATGCCGAGCGCGGGTTGATCGGCGGCGCTTAGCATGGCGCTGATCAGCCGCTTGCGGCCGAGGTTGGCGCTCGGCGAGGGGGCGTCGCGGTTGAGCAGCTCGTTGTTCAGGCGCGGGGCCTTGGCGTAGCGCTGGGCCGCCCAGTCGGAGAGCAGCCCTTGCAGCTCGCGGCGGTGCCGGATCGGATGCTCGGCGCCATCGCGGAACCAGCGCAGTTGCTCGGGCGCGGCGATGAGTCCCCGAATGGCCTGGTAGGCCTCTTGCTCGGCGTGGCTGAGCCAGGCGCGATGCTCGCGGGCGGCGACCGGGTCTTGATGCAGCGCGGCCTGCTGCTTGGGCAGGTCGCAGAGGGCCATCCATTCGTCGATGGCCTCGCGCAGGCGCTCGGTGAAGAAGCAGAGGGCGAGCACCCCGCTCGGGCTGGTCGGCATGGCAGTCGCGAGGGGCTGGGCGGATCGCTGGGCAGTTGGCGCGCTGATCGGTGTCGGCTCGTGCTCGCTGGCGAGGTAGAACCAGAGCGGCAGCTCATCGGTGCGACTCGCCTTGGGCGGCCAACGCTCGGCGGCGGTGAATTGGGGGCTGAAGGCGCGCAGGCTGCCGCTGTCGATGGTGATGCGCCGCGCGACCTGGGCGCGCAGCGGGGCGAGGTCGTTGAGGGTGTCGGCGAGTGAACGCTCGGCTTGGGCGACCAGGGCTTCTTCGAGCGCGGCGCGCAGATCGAAATCGGAGCCGGCCCAGACGCGGTAGTCTTGGCTGAATTGGCGGAAGTGGATGCTGGAGCCGGCTTCGAGGCGCTCGATGAGCGCGGGCAGTTTGCTGCCGAAGAGTGCCCCGAGCAGCGCCGGGCTGGCCTTGAAGCCGCGTTGCGCGCCGATGAGGTTGAACAGGCCGATGGTCTTGAGCAGGGCGATCAGCGCGGGCGCGTTGGCATCATCGGGGTCATCGGGGTTGGCGTCGAGCCGTTCGAGGGCGGTGACCACCTCGGCCCAGCGGTGATCGGTGGCGGGGTCGCCCAGGGCGCTGCTTTGGTTGAGGATGAAGTAGTCGTAGAGTTCCCAGGGCCAGACCCAGTCGCCAAGCCGGAGCTGACACAGCCGCTCTTGCAGGCCGAACGGCTCCTGGCTGCCGAGATAGGAAAACAGGGTGCGCTCGTTCTGGGCAACCTTTTGGCACAGGCTGGGGAGTAGCAGCAGGCTGATGGGATGCAGCGGATAGCAGCGGGCGAACAGGTCGGCGGCTTCGGCGGTGTCGAGCCCAGGCGGCAGCGCGCCCTCGGCGGCGAGCAGTTGGGTGCTGCGCGCGAGGCTGGCTTGGGTACGCGAGGGCAGCTCGCTGTCGCGGCGGAAGGCAGCGGCCACCACGCGCAGCGCCTGCTCGGCGGGCTCGATGAAGGCGATAGTCTCGAAGCGGCCCTGCACCTTGCGCCATTCGTCGCGCAGCTCGCGGCCGAGGCGCGCGCCGTATTGTTCGAAGGCCTGATGCAGCAGGACCAGGATCTGCACCGGGATGGGGTCTGCTGTACAGCTGTGCTCGGCGAGCAGTTGCAGCAGGTGCAGGTCGCGCTGTTCGGGATGGTAGGCGGCGTATTCGAGGAACTTGCCGAGTTCATCGATCTCGATCAGCAGGCCGCAGCCGCCGGCCTGCGCCCAGGCGCGCTGAACGCGCTGGAGCAGCTGGAGGGCGGTATCCATCAGCACCGTATATTCGGCCGCTTCGAGGAGTTCGTGACTCAGCGCTGCCGGCAGACCGGCCTGCTCAACGGCGACGGCGAGGCCGAGCAGAAACTGACGCTGCAGGCTGTCGGGCAGGCCGTTGATGCCGACGCGCAGGTAGCCGCGACTACCGGCGAGGGCTTGGCTGATCTGCTCGGCCAGCTCGGGGTCGGCGGCCTGCAAGACGCTCGCCGCGGTCTGCTGGGCGGCGCTGTTGGGGTCGGACAGCAGGGCGCCGGCGAACAACGCAAGCGCTGACTTGCCGACGCCATAGGGTCCAATCGCGGCCAGCGCGCGCGGGCGCGACTCGGCGCTCAGCCCAGCGGCCAGTTGGCGCAGGCTTTGGCGCGCGCGCGAGGTCGGCCGATAGGCGGCGATCAGCTCCAGCGCCCCGCCGTCGCGCGCCAGATTGATGGCGCGCGTGTAGACGGATTCGATCTGGATGCTGTCGGCGAGTGGTGCGGCGCCAACGCCAGTGTCAGCCAGGTTGTTCATGGATCATCTGTAGTACCGATTCAGTACAGCGAGAGGCTCGGGGCGCTTGTCGCGCTCGAGCCAGTAGAGTTGATGCAGGCCTGCAGTGTCGCGCAGCTCATAGCGACCGGGATAGGCGGCGAGCAGTTCATCGAGGTGGCGCATGAGGCCGTCTTCGTTGAGCCGGAACACGGCGCCAGGCGCAGCCCAGTCGCCTTCGGCATAGAGCAGACCGCGCACCGAGAGCGCGGGCTGATCCGGCTCGGCGGCGAAACGCTGGGCGATGGCAAATTCAAGCGCGACCAGCGGCAGGAACGGCCGTGGCGCGCGGGGGCTGCGATAGCCGCCTTCGGGATCGGCCTCGATCAGGCCCAGCGGCGCGAGCAAGGCGTCGAGATGTTCGTCGGTGCGGCCGGGCACGGCGGCGTACAGTCGCAAGAGCGTCGAGATGTCGGATTTGAGCGTGGTCGCGGCGCGGTTCAGGCGCAGCTCGGCGGCGGCGAAATCGCTCAGGGCGCTGAGCGCATCGGCTTCGGTGAAGCGCGGCGCGGCGAAGCGGTTGAAGAACCAGAAGAAGCCAGTGGCCAGCTCGGCATTCGAGGCGATCAGCCAATGGATGATCCAGAGCGTGGCATCGTCTTCCAGGTAGGGATCAGCCTCTGGGCCGAGCAGCGCCGTGCCGAGGGCGGTGATCCGCGCCGGCTTGTCCTCAAAGCTGACCAGGCCGCAGACCCGCAGCCAGTAGTGGATGGCGTTGACCATGTTGCGGCCGACGCCCAGGCGACGCATGGCGGATTCGGGATGCTCGAACAGCTCGGGGCTGTCGCCTAGCGCGAGCAGGCTCTTCGGCAGCCAGCCGAAGCGCAGCGGAAAGGTCTCGTGGCGGCCGAAGCTGGTGTGTTCGCGGTTGAGCTGCATCAATTCCGTCTCGGTTCCTTGGCCGCTGGTTCAGCTCAGTGCGCGAATGCGCGCCACGGCGGCGATGATCCGGCGTGCGGCCTCATCGGCCTCTGAAAGCCTGTGCGTGCGATCGAAGCTGACCCGGATCGCGCCGTAGAGCAGATCGCCTTCGACGCCCATGGCGCGCAGCACATGCGACGGCTCCACCGTGCCGGAGGAGCAGGCGGAGCCGGAGGCAATGGCGAGGCTGTCGGCAAGCTGGTTGCGCAGCGCATCGCTGGGGATGCCGGGGATCGAGAGCGCGAGGATGTAGGGCGAGCACCGCTCGGGATCAGCATGCACGACCAGGGGCAAGGCCGCCGTGAGGCTGGCCAGGAAGCGCTCGCGGACAGCCCGCACCTGTGCCAGATCCTCCGCGCGCCGCGCCGCTGTGCGATGCAGCGCGCTGGCCAGTCCGACGATCTGGTGCGCGGAGAGCGTGCCGGGGCGCAGGCCATATTCTTGCTCGCCACCAAACATCAGTGGTGCAAGCCGAAGCTGGCGGCGATGGCGCACTGCCAGACAGCCTGAGCCGGTGGGCCCGTACAACTTGTGGGCGGAAACGGTGAGCAGATCGATGGGGACCTCATCAAGGTCGATCTCGAACTTGCCGGCGGCTTGCGCGGCATCGACATGCAAGAGGACGCCGGCCTCAGCCGCCAGCTCGGCGACCTGTGCGATCGGCTGCTGAACACCGGTCTCGTTGTTGGTGTGGATCAGCGAGATCAGGAGCGTGTCTGGGCGGATCAGCGCCGCGATGGTCTCCGGCTGGACCCGGCCGGCGGCATCCGGCTGCGCGCGGGAGATCTCGAAGCCTTCGCGCTCCAGTTGCTCGGCACAGGCGAGCACGGCGCGATGTTCGATGGCGGAGACGATGAGGTGGCGCCCGTGCTGGGCGTGGGCGCGGGCGAGCCCGAGGAGCGCCAGGTTATCGGCCTCGGTGGCGCCGCTGGTGAAGAGGATCTCGTCGGGCTCGCAGCGGAACTCGGCGGCGATGCTCGCGCGGCAGGCCTCAACCTGCTGCGCGGCGGCTTGGCCAAAGCAGTGCGAGGCCGATGAGGGGTTGCCGCGCAAGCCGCGCATCGCCTCAAGCATCTCGGCGGCGACATCGGGATCGAGCGGCGTGGTGGCCGCGCTATCGAAGTACAAGGGCGTCACTGCTCCCTCCCATCCATCTGCCCAAGTCCCGAGGCGATCATCATGAGGTCAGGATCTGCCTCGTCGTGGCGCGATGCCTGTTCGCCGTCTCGGTACTCAACGAGACCGCTGAGTCTAAATGCAGAGCAACAGGCTCATCAACGCTTTTATATGATCAGCGCGGTCAGGTTGCGCGCGACCGGAGTGGGCCGGCCGCACAGAGGCCGAGAAGGATGTCCTGCTCAAGGTCGGCCTCGCGGTGAGCCCTGCATGCAGCGCTGTCAGCGGCGATCGACAAGCCGATGACGGCCCGCGTCATCCTGGATCAAAGACTCAATTGCAGCGAGGGTTTGGCTCAGGATTTGCTCGCGCAGTTGCGCGGTGCGCTTCGCATCCGCTTGGTCGGGATCGGTGCAGAGCAGCTCGCAGAGAGCATCCGTGGGGGCCTCGAAGTCGCAGTGTCCAGCACCCGGGATGCGCATTAGGCGAGCCTGATCCGTCGCCGAGAACAGCTCACGGGCATTGTCGTACGCGTTGCAGTTGGTGGACTCACCGGCCAGACCGATCAAGGGCTTATTGAGGTTGCGCGCAGCCTGCTGGCCAATGCCTTGGGCATCGACCAGGTCCAAGGTGACGGCTCCTAAGGCGTTCGGATCATTGCGCGCTGCAACCAGTGCCGCCAGCGCTCCGGCTGAGAAGCCAGCATAGATCACGTCGGCCCCGGCCCCAAGGTGACGAGCGAGGGCGATCATGTCTAGCCCATTCTGCTGATGCCGGCCATCCCAGAACCGCATATTGCAGAAATCGAGGGTGGCCACGGGAACCCCCTCAGCGGCAATGGCCTCAGCCAGCCCCACCATGCGTTGCTGCGAGCGAAGGAAGCCATGAGCAAGAATCACAAGCGTCGAGGTCTGTTTAGAG
>NZ_JAYESN010000098.1:0-15044 GCF_034860625.1 Lamprobacter sp. | reverse complement strand
GGATACCAATCCCGGATTTCAACCGTTTGGGTTTGCGGGTGGATTGTATGACCAAGATGTCGGGTTAGTGAAGTTCGGTGCGAGAGATTATGATTCCAACCTTGGGCGTTGGCTGACGAAAGACCCGATTCTTTTTAATGGAGGCGATGCGAATCTTTTTGCCTACGTCAGTAACTCTCCCGTGAATTGGATAGACCCGCTTGGTCTATTTAGAAAATGGTACAATCCTTGGGATTGGGATTCATCGACTGCCGTCGAAGCTTTGGATGGTTTGTCAACGGGCATGATAGCGTATGCGGATGGTTTTGCAAGCGAAATTGAGATTTATGGTTTTTCCCTTGGTGGTATAAAGCCATTCCAAAGTCTCTATTCACCCTGCGATTACGGTGGTGCAGCACAAGATGCGCAAAATTTGGGGAGGGATATAGCTTGGACCATTAACAGAATATTTGACGTAAAGAGTCGTTTAAAAAAAATTAAAAAAGTGCCCAGGGTTAATTTAAATAAAGGGTAACCGTTTACGGGGTCTCGAGCCAGCAGTCGCCGACCCTTTTGGTGCTGGGCTCAGAAGCCAGAACCGGTTGCTGTCAGCGGTTAAAGGTTCCAGGTTCGAATTCTTTTAGAGCCACTCAAACCGCGTAAGGCGGAACTCCGATAGGAGGTTCCGCCAATTGGGATCCACCGACGTTGGCGATCTCGTCCAACGTCGGCATGACATGAAGCTTTCGATGTGACGGCGGTCGCGGTCGACACAATCGCGGTGGGAACGGAACCGTGTAGCCAATCGGGATCCACCAACGTCGGCGGATTGGTCTGACGTTGGAATGGCGGATCGCCCTAGCCCATCTTTAACGTGCGCCGTGGAAAGGCGGTGCTTACCCAGTGGGTGAAAGTCCCACCCGGCAACGGTCGCTCCAGCCGGAAGCAATCGGAGCAGTCATGGAGGCAACGAAATGGCTGAAGCCTCTGGTGTAGAGGGTCACCTTGGGTGACTTGGCGAGTGTGCAGGCCGCAACGTGAGTGAACGCTGAGCAATCCTCGAAAAGGGTAATGCGAAGGCCGACCCGTCCGTTAATGCGGGGAAGGCTGGCACGGCTGGGGAAGAGAGCGATACAGGCACCCAGTCGCTTCGCCGGGGTATTGGCGGCAGCATGTACACAAGGGAAGCACAGGCAAGGGTTAAAGGTTCCAGGTTCGAATTCTTTTCGAGCCACTCAGGGCAAGTGATTCGGGGGGACGGTGCGGCCTGGCAAGGCCGCGTGTTCTAGCGGGTGAGAGACCCGCCTGGGTAATCGCTAGCCACGAGCCCAGTATCGAGCCTTGTTGTGTCAAGTTAAATCCAGATCCCTTGGAATCGGAAGGGAAACCGTGAAATTGGATATTGTTACCCAGTGGGTGAGGGCGACCCAATTCCCACGAGAGGCGGCTAACTATCGGGACGCGAGCGAGCAGCGAAGCAACCCGAGATGGAGAAACGGTAGTCTTAGCGGAGCATAACCAGCCTGATTCACCGCATGGACGAAGACTTTCTGCGCGAGGCCTTCTACGAATTGCGCCGGGATGGCGCACCAGGACCAGAAGGAAAATGTTCCAGGCTCTAATTTAGGAGATCTTTCACTATGTCTCGCCTTACAACATTTGCGCTGCTTATCCCTCTGGCGTTGATCGCCACATCGGCCATTGCCGCCAAGCTTCCCGCCCCAGTAACAAAACAGATTGAAGAACTCAGCTCGACCTGTCGTGGGGTCGGCGGCAAACTTGTCAATCCAAAGCAAGCCATTCTGAGCGCGGATCTTAATCAGGATAGTCAACCCGACTATGTGATCGATCAGTCGGCCATGATCTGTGATGGCGCCGCAACGGTCTTTTCTGGTTCGGGCGGTTCTCATGTTGATGTGTTCGCGTCGACGTCAAGCGGTTATATCAATGCTTGGTCCGGTGGCGCTTTCGGCGCGAAAATTGATCGGGGAGTCCTATGGCTCGCACTGGGAGGTGGTTACTGCGGCCAAAAACAAGCATCGAGTCGGGCCGCCATGCAGGGCTGCGAGCGCGCGTTATCCTGGAACCCCGCTGAGCGCAAGATGTTTTTGGACCCCAACATCAAGCCACGTCCGACTACGTTTCAATGACCACAAAAGCACCGCTTGAGCCTGTCAATTTGGATAGAAAAACACATGAAAAACATTGATCGGATAATTCAAATAAGCGTGCTCGCTATCGTGTCTCTGGCCGGCTGCGTTACTACCGATGCTGTACAGATGCCGGTCGGATCGAACGAGCATGCCCGATTGGACGATTATTGCAAAGGCATCAGTAACAGCTTTGAATGCGCTCAGGCCATTGAGCGGATTCAGTTACCCAAATATTCAGAGTTTGTCCAGCGCAAAGGAGATACACTGGCAATTCGGCTGAAAAACGGTCAAAAGCTGAACATCAAAAATCGTGGAAAATTCGGCGATCTTGATGATCGTGTACAGCTTTACAGCTTTCGCGATTATTTCCAAAAACAGGGGATTTTGGTTATTGAGATCCATTATTGGGAAGGCGGGGAATATCTGTTGGTCAACACCGCGACCGGCCAGCAAAGCAAGGTTATAGATATCGGCGATGTTTTTCCTGTGCCATCGAGATCCCTCGTGTATTAGCCAGGTTGTAAATTTGTTAATTTTTCGGGCTTAGTGATTGTTCCACCTTATCGCAGAAAAGTGGTGGGCGGTTAGCTCCGCCTACCACAGCATGTGGCGATCTTTGCTCGCCGGCAGCCAAACTCATAGCTTGTCTGGAGTCGTTTCAAATCAGGTGCTTGGGCTATTTGAGTGGGTTAATACCCCCATGCTAGAAATACAAGGTGTTGATCAAGGCGGAGCTAACCGTCTACCCCGTTTATGGAAATCTACGCAGGCATCTGGATGAGCGCCCATCTGATCGGTATCAGCAGGCGAACGCTGGAAAACTGGGAGCAGAATCGCCATCGCCCGATGGGACCAGATGGGACTGCTCGGGCGGTGAATGCGGCAGAGCGCGGGCGAGCGCAGCGTCAGTTTATCCAGGAGGCCATCATGTTTGAAGTTGAGTATCTGACTGATAGACAAGGGCAACCAAAAGCTGTGGTGATTCCCATAGAACTCTGGAAGCGATTGTTACCGGGCGAACCCCTGTCCGTCCAGACTCTATCGGAAGGCATAGAAGATTATTGTCTGAACAAAGCCATGGATGAAGCGCGAGATACCCCACTCCTAAGCCGGGAGGAGGCTCTAAAGTACTTGGAGGGATGACCGGATGGAAACCAGGTACCGAAAATCCTTCCTTCGCGATCTCAAAAAACTACAAAACCAACCGGTCTATCATCCCATATTCACTCTTGCCTTCGATCTTCTGCCAGCCGCAACTTCTTTGAGAGAAATCAACGACGTAAAACCGATGACTGGCTATCCGAATCGCTATTGGATTCGGACAGGTGCTTGCCGCATAGGGATCGAATTGCAAGGCGATACGATTGAAGTCATGCGCGTACTTCATCGCCGCGAGTTCTACCGCTACTTTCCATAGCGTATAGCGCGGGTGAGCGCAGCGTAACCCGTCGCTTCCGTGGGATACAATACACGCAAAGCCGCGACGAATGCGCGTAAACTCCGTGTTTGAGGCGACGATGAGCGACCAGAACGCGCGGCCTCTCTGGATATTGGCAATCGGACTCGCCCTCGCCGTGGTCGTCGTGGTGTTGATCAAAGCCTGGCCGCTCCTGCATCCGTCGCTCAGCGAGCGCGCGCCCTTGAATCCCGACTGCGATCTGTTGCGCGAGGCCTGCCAGGTGCGCTTTGCCGATGGCGGCGAGGTGCGTCTCGACATCGAACCGCGCGGGATTCCGGCGGTGCGGCCGCTCCAGATCGAGGTCGGGCTGAGCCAGCTGCCAACGCCTGAACGCGTTGAGGTCGATTTCCGTGGCGTCGACATGAACATGGGCTTCAATCGCGTCCGCTTGCGGCGTGCTGATGCGGGTGCTGATGTCGACACTGATCGTGCTGCTGGCACTGCTGCTGGTGGCCCTAGGAGCCTGTCGGGCTTAAGGCGCGATTATAAACAAGTTATATACCGCGGATGCGCAGACACCTGGTCGATTGCGCGTCCTGGTTGCTGATACCGGCATCGGGCTATCGCAAGCACAACAGCGCCGATTGTTTAGACCTTTCGAGCAAGCTGATTCGGCCATTACGCGTCGCTATGGGGGAACGGGACTTGGCCTGGCCATCAGTAAACGCTTGCTGGAGCTGATGCAAGGCAGCATTGAGGTCAGCAGTACGCTCGCTGAGCTGGTGTGCAAAGCCGGTGCGCCGCGCGAGGCTTTATAGCTTGCTCTGCCAGCTCTTGGGTTTGACCGAACAGACGGAGCAACGCCCGGCGCCCAGCCGCAGCCACAAGCGATTCTCGGGCAGGCGCGTGTTGATCGTCGACGACAACGATTTCAACCGGGCGTTGATGCGTGCGCAGTGCGAGATGCGTGGTATGACGGTCGTTGACAGCCAAAACGGCAGCGAGGCGCTGCGCTTGGCGAAGACGCTCACCCTGGACCTGGTGTTCATGGATATTCACATGCCGGCGATGGACGGTATCGAGGTTGCTTGGCGACTGTGCGCGCTGCTGCCGGTGGAGCAGCAACCGCGAATCATCGCGCTCAGTGCGGATGCCTTTGTTGGCGAGCGAAGCCTTGGCCTAGAGACCTTGTTCGATGCCTTTCTACTGAAACCCATCACGGATGCGGCCCTGGATAAGACGCTCGATCAGTGCCTGCATCTGCCCTCGCCGATGCAGGCAGCAGGCGCGCGCGAACAGGCGTTCAGCCGCGGAGGCGCCGCTTGAGCAACTGCGGCAGAGGAGCCAGGCGTTTCAGCGGTTGTTGAGGAGGTTGATGGATCAACGCAAATGACTTCAGGCATTGTTCCAAGCGTTTCTAAGGGTGATGATCCATGGTCATTTGCTGCGGAACGACATTTTTTGTGCTGCGTGATGAGGCTCCAGGCTCAGGCGAAAGAGGTTTATTCGTGCCAATGGGCTATGATGACCCTGAGTGTTGGTCGGTGCCCGCTGTTAGGCTTGAGGGAGGCTGAATGGCATCGCGGGGAGGTACGCACTCTCAACAAGGATTTGATTAGGTGGTTTTGCGATGCGCCGATGTCTGTCGATAGTCTCTAGCTGCCTGCCGCTGAACTTGGCTCGGCGATGCCCTCGCTGCAGGAGGGGCGCGACCCTGTTCTTACCGCTGTTCGTGCTCCTGTTGGTCCTCGCGCTGGCGGTGTTGTCCGGTTGCGTCATCAACAAAAGGCTCCGCTACGATACCCCCGAGATTCCGATGTCGGCTCAATTCTCGAATGCGCGCGGCAGCGACGGTGCCTCATGGAGCCCGAATCCCGAAGAGGCGGCGCTCGCCTTCTGGTGGCGGCTGTTCGACAATGAAGTGCTGAATCGGCTGGTTGATCGCGCCATCGCCAATGATCCTGACCTTCGCATTGCCTCGCAGCGCGTGTTGCAGGCGCTGGCGCGGGCGTCCCAGGCTGAGGGCGGTCGACTGCCTGAGGTGTCGGCGCCCCTGCGCTATGAATACGAAGCTCCCGATGGGGGCGTCGGCTCGCGCGACCGCGGCGAGGAGATGGACAGCAGCGAGACCTATCAGGTCGGCCTTCGCGGCGATTGGCGGGTTGATCTCTGGGGAGAGCTGAAGTCCCTGGCTGAGGCAGCCGATTATGATCTCTGGCGCGCGGTGTTCAATTACGACGAGCGCATGCGCCAGCTGACCAGTAATGTGGTCAGGACCTATATCGACTATTTGACCCTCAACGATCGCCTGCGCATCGCCACCGAGACCGAAAAGGTGCTCGACAATATGCTCGATGGCATGCTAGCGCGCCTGGAATCGGGCGATGCGACGCGGATTGATGTCGAACAGCAGCGCACGGCAGTGAAGGGTGTGCAGGCCGATATGCCCGCCATCGCCTTAGAGCGGGTCAGGGTCAAGAACCGGCTCGTCTCTCTGCTGGGGGGGTTGCCGGGCAGTGTCAGCTTGCCAGACTACGGCCTGAAGATGCTGGCAAGGCCAGGGGTCAAACCGGGGGTTCCCTCGGTGCTGTTGTTGCAGCGGCCTGACGTCAGGGCCATCGAAGCGGGATTGTTGGCGGCGGATGCTAACATCAATGTGGCGCGCGCGCGCGTGCTGCCACCGCTCGATCTGACAGGGGAGTTTGGTTTCGGCAGTCAGTTCATCGAAGAGGTGTTCATGCCGCATACGCTCTTTATGCGGTTTGTCGCCAATTTGTCGGCAACGGTGTTCGATGCGGGACGCCGCAAGCGCGACATCGACTACTCGCGTGCGGTTCATGAAGAACTGTTGGAAACCTACGTGAGAGTCATCTATGCCGCCAGTATCGAGGTCGAGGGCGCGCTCTCGTCGATTGAGCAGACGCAGCAGCGATTAAGCCTGCAGCAGGAAGCGACCGATGCGGCATACCGCGCTTGGTCAAACAGTCAGGATGCCTACCTTGGTGGGGTGATTGACTACCTGACCTGGCTGGATACGGCCCGAACCTATCATCGCTATCTGGACGATTTGTATCGATTCAGTGGCGATAACCTTCGGGGCTATGTCGATTTATTCTCTGCGCTCGGTGGTGGGGCGCCGCTGCGCGCGCCTTTGCCTGGCGATGGTGATCGTCCGCGCCTTGAGTTGGCCAGTATGCTGACAGGCGATCTGCCGTCGCTGACCATCGCAAAACGTTGGCCGCCGAGCGATGGCTGGTCCAGGCAGGAACCCGCAAAGAAACCCTCTGGCAAGGGATCAGAGCATGCGCGCGGGTGGCTAGTGAGTCTGACAGGCATCCATTCTCGGGAAGGGGCCGAGGCGACTTGGCGTGATCTGCAGACCCGCTTTCCCAGCCAGGTTAAGGGGCATGCATTGCTGGCGCTCAACCCGATACCAACGCTGCCCCCGGAGGCTGAGGCGGCAACCTGGTATCGGCTGGCGGTTGCGGGGTTTAGAGAAGAACAGCAAGCCGAGAATTGGTGTTTGACCCTGCGCCAGTCACAAACGCGCTGCACGGTCGACGCCTATGATGATGATGCCATGAGCGTCGGGCGTTTCCCCTGGCCTGATCCCAAGTATTCATCCGCGCATGCCGGAAATTCTTAGGGACTGGATTCGACGATGCAATGGGCGCTAAAGCGGTATCGAGCGGATGAATGAAGCGTCGGCCTCCTGGGGAGCGAGGGCCTGGGGAGCGAAGGCATCACCACGCCAGCTCAAGCTGACGCCGCGGCAGCGACAGATCCTGAGTCTGCTCTGTCAGGGCAAGGCCAATAAGGAGATCGCTCAGGACCTTGAGATCAGTCTCGGTACCGTAAAGCAGCATATTGCGGCGCTGTTCAAGCGCATGAATGTGCAAAACCGGAGTATGGCGGTTGCTCAGGGCAAGGATCTGTTCGCCCAGGAGTCTGTCTCCCCATCCGTTTCTCACGCCATCAGTGGTCTCAGTGCGGATATCGCCGAGGACCTGCTGCTGATCCGTCGGCCCTGCATTGTGCTCGCCCTGGCCATCCCGCCCTTGCTCGACCCAGTGTCAGGACAGGCATTCAGTGCCGCATTGAAGGAGCTGGCCACGGATGCCCGCGCCTTTCTGATGGCGCGCGGGGAGCAGGGCAGCATCCTGCTTTTTGGGATTCGTGCGCCCTCGCCTTGGGATGCCACCAGGGTCGTCTTGCTACTGCGTCGGTTGCGGCATCAGCTAGGGGAGCAGGGGTTGTTCGATCCCGCTGCCCTCACCGCTGCGCTCGATTGTGGCATGGCGGTCATCAGTATCGATGCCCGCGGCCGCTGGACGGGAGATACAGTCGCAACCCCGGTGATTTCAGTCACCCGTCGCCGGTTGAGTCAATGTCAGCCGGGCACCTTAGGGATTGGCAACAACTTTCTGCGTCTTCTCCAGGTCTTTCACGGTCTCGAATCCTCCTCCCTAGGGGACCGGATCTCCTTTGGCCGCATTGAACGGCTGTTGAGTCTGGATTTCACCCCAAGCGCCGAGTCGCTGCTGTACCCCTCTCAGTGGCAACGGCTGACCTCGCTGCCTGACTCGGAGGCGTCCTGTTTCCAGCTGTTGGGTCGTCAGGGCATCGGAAAATCGCATCTGTGCCGGTCGTTGGTTGCATGGGTGAGAGCGCAGGGTGGCGTGGCACGCTACCTGCGGGTGTTGCCAGAGGCGCGGGCCGCCGCCCTCTACGATGCCGATACGGGCGTACCGATGACGGTCGAGCAGGCGGGCGCCGCGTTGCGGACGGCTCCCGAGGTCGGGCAGGGGTTGTTGGTCATCGATGATGTTGATCTGCTGCCGCCGGCGAGCCGAGCGACTCTGCTCGCTGAGCTTGAGTGGCTGCTCGGGGCCGGTTGTCGAGTGGTGCTGACCGCGCGCGCGCCGGTATCCGGTGGACTTGACTCCGTTCGGCTTCCTGGGTTGGACGCCGCTGGTCTGGAGCAGCTGTTGGCCGGCGCAAACGCTCGGAACCCAGGCCAGCTGCCGCGGCGGCAGGACGCGCAAGCGCTGCTGGAATGCACCGAAGGTGTGCCCCTGTTTGCGTTGGAGTGGCCCGCGGATAGCCATCAGCATCTAAGCCTTCCTGTGCTGCTGACCCTGGCCACTGAGCTTGACCGATATCGGTTGGATTGGCGTTTGCTACAGGTGCTGAACGAGGCGCACGCCCCCTGCACGTTTGAGCGCATCCAAGCGCTCACCGCGATGCCGCGACAGGAGATCGAGGATCAGGTGCGCGAGGCCGTGCGCGCCGGGTTGTTGCAACTGTCCGGCAGCGCCGCGCAGCCTGACCTGAAAACAGCGCCTTTATCCTCGCAGTGCAGTGGCTTGCGGCGGGTTGGTTTCGCGAGCCCGCTGGTACAACGAGGGGTCGCAGGGATTCTGGTCTAAATCCTCTGGCAGGATTCAACAACGCTCATGACGACAGACAGGATGGATAAGACGGAGGAAAAAAAGCCGGTCGGCGCGATTGCTCAGTTATTCCGAAATCCTGAGCTCCGTCAGGTGCTCCCTGGGCTTGCAGTGAGTGCCTTTTTGTCGAATCTGCTGGCGCTTGCCCTGCCTTTGAGCATTCTGCAGATTCTCGATCGTGTCATCCTGAATCAGGCGTTATCGACACTGACCTTCCTCGCGCTCGGGCTGGTGATTGCGCTGCTTCTGGAGCAGGCGCTGCGACTCGCCAATAGCGTGATTACCAATTGGCTGACCGCTCGCCAGGAATATCAGTTGACGATGCAGGTCACTCAGCATCTGTTTCAGGTTCCACTCAGGGACTACGAGCGTGAAGAACCGAGCGCTTATGCGGAAAAGCTCCGCGATGCGAGCCGCGTTGCTCGGTTCCATTCTGGCGAGGCGATTCTGGCCTTGCTGGACTTGCCGTTTGTTCTGCTCTTTCTGATCTTGGTCGGGCTGATTGGTGGCACACTGGTGGCCTACCCGCTGTTGGTGATCCTGTTGTTCATGCTGGTTATGACTCGCTACGGGCGTGACGGTGGACAGTTGAGTGCCGGTCAGGTTGGGCAGGAAGACCGCCGATCTGGCTTTTTGGTCGAGGTCTTCTCCGGCATTCATTCCATTAAGGCCATGATGATGGAAAACCTGATGCTGCGTCGTTATGAGCGGTTGCAGCGCGCGACATCCGAGGTCAGCGAGCGCAGTCTGGATCTCGATAGTCGTATTGATCGCGTCGGCCATTATTTTTCCCAATTGATGGTCGTCGGTATCATTTTCTTTGGCTCATGGTTCGTGATGCGCGGTGAGATGACGCCTGGGGGTCTGGCGGCCTGCCTGATCCTATCCATGCGACTGATGCGGCCACTGCGTCGCACCCTGAGTGTGCGCAATCAGGTCAACGCCTTCGAACAAGCGAGCGCACGGCTGCAAACCTTGTTGGATTTGCCTGCTATGGATAACGCCAACAAGCCTCCATTGCCGCCCATCATGCAGGGTCTTGAGCTGCGTGATGTCAGGCTGCAGTATCGCGATAAGCCGCTGTTCGAGCATCTCGATCTGCGCTTACCCAAGGGCACCTGCATGGCCATTCAAAGCGACAGCGGCACCGGAAAAACGGCGTTGCTGAATCTGCTCTGTGGTGCCGAGCAGCCAGATGGTGGTGAGGTGCTTGTTGATGGCCAGCCGTTGTCGCAGTTTGACTCCAGTACATTGCATGCCCGCATTGGCTTGCTACCGCAATCCGCTCAGTTGATCAGCGGAACCATCCTCGAAAACCTGACCATGTTCGATGAGGCGCTCAACGACAAAGCACTCTCGATCGCGCGCGAGCTGGGGCTGGATCATTTCGTTGCTGGCATGAAATTCGGCTATGAGACCCGTTTGGGTGAGACGGCCAATGAAGCCGTCTCCGGTGGCGCCCGCCAGCTGATTGGCATTGTGCGGGCGCTGGTGCATGAACCTGACGTGATTCTGTTCGATGAGGCCAATGTCTTCCTCGACATGGACACGGACCAGACGGTGCGGCGCTATCTGGAGAATAATCGCCAGCAGCGCACCATTGTCATGGTGACTCACCGACCTTCTTATCTGATCTTGGCTGACCAAATTTATCACTTCGATAATGGTGCCCTGATCGAAGGTGCTCCGCCTGCTATCGAATGGCCACAGGAGAGCCTGGAGGTGGCGCCCAGGCCTGAGCCGGCCTCCGATCCTGCCCTGATCATGCAGCAGCGCTTTCATGAGCACACCGATCTATCGCACTGTTTACTGCCGTTGCTGAATGCGCTGGGTTGGCATGGACGCCTGCGCGAGTTGGCCGAATCGCTGCCGCACTTCGATGCGCGGATTGATCTCTCGAGTTTTTTCTCGGCGTTGGTGCAGTTAGGATATCGCCCTGCAGCAATCGGGCGTCTGCGCCAGGCGCCGGACGACCGGTTGCTGCCCTGCCTCTTGCTGCCCAACGATGCGCACGGGTGCGTGCTGCTCGGTCGAGACGCTGACGGCTTACTCAGAGTGCTGGATGGCGCAACCGGCGTCGAGACACAGGTGGAGTCCGTGGCGCAGCGCGGCGACTATTACACGTTTATGGCAGAGGCTGAGGCGACTCGTGGCGAGGTCGATGAGCGTCAGTGGATTAGCGCGATTGCCAATCGTTTCAAGCGCCACCGTTTCATCATTCTAGTCGCCACCCTGCTGACCACGGTGCTCAGCCTGGCGCCGCCGTTATTCGTGCGTGCCACCTGGGACGCTGTGATTCCGGTTGGTGATTTTTCGGTTGCCATCAGCATGGTCGTTGGCGTACTCATCGCCGTTTTGCTCGGCTGGGTGCTGAGTCGTGCGCGAGGGCGACTGCTCGCGTTCATCGGCGGTCGGGCGGATTATCTGCTTGGGGTCAATCTGACCCAGCAGCTGCTCGGGTTGCCTGCCGCCGCGCTCGATAAGGTGCCGGTCGCCAGACAGGTGCGACGGATTCGTGGGCTCGTCCGGCTGCGCGAGTATTTCATCGGTCCGCTTGCACTGCTCACCTTCGACCTGCCGGCAACATCCATTCTGGTATTGGTGCTGATTCTCATCAATCCATGGATGAGTGTCTTGTTGCTGGTGTCTGTCGTGGCGTTCGTGCTGGCGGCTATGGTGGCGATCAATAGAAGTCGCTCGCTCTTGGCCAAGACCTCGAAGCGGATGGCTTCGCGAACCGAGTTTCTGGATGAGATGCTGGCATCCATGCGCGTGATTCGCCAAACCGGATCACAGCGGACCTGGTTTGAACGATTGCGCGCCTTGAGCGCTGGAGCGGTCTTTGGCGGCAGTCAGGAAAGCCGCAGCAATCAGTATGTGCGTGTTATGGGTCAGGTCATCGCCAACCTGACTGGGGTTGGTGCTCTTGTGACATCGGCCTGGTTGGCGATTCGTGGCGACATCACCAATGGTACGCTGATTGCGACGCAGATTCTGACCTGGCGTATCACCGGGCCGATGCAGAATGTCTTTGTCGCCGCCACTGCGGCCACTCGCATCAAGGAGAATGTCAAGCAGCTCGAAGGCCTGATGCGGCTCCCCACCGAAGATGCCCGTGGTGTCCGGCAAACCTTGCGCCCGGAGAGCCCCGGTGCCTTTGATGTGTCACGAGTGTCTTTCCGTTATTCCAATGATGTCGATCCGTCCTTGCTAGGGGTTAATTTTCGCATCGAGCCTAAGCAGTTCGTCGCAATCACCGGATCAAGCGGCTCTGGCAAATCGACTTTGCTCAAGCTGTTCCTTGGCCTGTATGCACCCCAGGCCGGCAGTATTTTGTTGGATGGGGTGGACATCCGCCAGTTGACGGCCGCAGATCTGCGCAGCCGGATCAGCTATATGCCGCAGAATTGCGATATTTATTACGGCACCCTCGCGCAAAATCTCATGCTCGTGCATCCCGCGGCGACCAGGGAAGAGGTGGTGTGGGCTGCGGAGATGGCCGGGGTTCTCTCTGATGCCTTTGCAGATGGCCTCGAGACTCGGATCTCCGGCAGCCGGATGAATGAACTGCCCGGTGGTTTTCGCCAGCGCCTATCGCTGGCACGCGTCATGCTCAAACCGGCACCCATCGTGCTGATGGATGAGCCCGGTACAGGCATGGATAACAAGGGTGAAGCGGCGCTCCTGCGCTGTCTGCAATGGTTGCGTGGGCGCGCTACGCTGATTGTTGTGACCGTGCGCCCCGGTCATCTGAGGCTCGCCGACGTCGTCGTCTCGATGCGTCATGCACGCGTCGAGTCGATCGGGCCCTATCAAGCGCAACAAAGGCAAACGCAACAAAGGGGTCGCAAGTCAGGAAAGCGCTCATGAAGAAGAGGTCAGAACAACCGAAGCCTGATCAGTCTTCCATCAAGGCTCAGCTGTCAGGCCGGCAGCGGCGGCTGCTGTCGGAAACCGTTCGGATCGAGGAGGAGTTGGTCCCTGAGTTCTTCCGACCTGCGCTCTACTTGATTTCAGCCGTGGTGGTGCTGTTCTTGGTATGGGCTGGCACTACGCAATTGAGCGAGGTCGCTATCGCGCCCGGTCTGATCATACCGGCTGGAAACATCAAGACCGTGCAGCATCTCGATGGTGGTATCGTCGAATCGATCCAGATTGAAGAGCGGCAACTCATTCACGCGGGTGATCTGCTGCTGACGATTGATGGCTCGCAGGCCGAAGCCGATCAACTCCAGATGCGCGCGCGGCTTGTCGCCCTGCGTCTCAGGGCTGAGCGTCTGCAGGCGTTCATTGAGGGGCGGGAGCCGGATTTTTCGAATGAGGCTGACAGCTATCCGGGTCTGGTTGCGGATCAGCGCGCCATTTTTCTCAGCCAGACGGCGACCCGTGACTCGACACTGGAGATTCTCAAGCGGCAGATCGACCAACGCGGGCGGCGGATCAGGCAGCTTAGAGATGCGCTCTCCACCGCCAAAGAGCATCAAGTCTTGACCGCAGAACTCTCAGCGATGCGCGAAGAGCTCGGCCAGCGCAAGCTCGTCGATCGAACCACCGTGCTAGAGACCCGACGGGCTCAGGTCACCGCAATCGGAGAAGTCATGCGACTCACTGAGGAAATCGACCTGGTTACCGAGGAGCTTGCGGAAACGGAAATGCGGCTTCTGGATACCGGCAATCAGCTCAAACGCGATGCGGCGAACGAACTGGGTACCGTGCGCGCTGAGATTGCTGAGGTTCAAGAGACCCTGCTGCGTCTTACCGCGCGGGTGAACCGCCTTGAAGTCATAGCACCCATTACTGGATATGTGCTTGACCTTAGGGTCCGGACGATTGGCCAGGTCATACAGCCAGGTGAGATCCTCATGCAGATCGTGCCCGACAGCGCGCCGCTCGAAGCCGAAGTCCGCATCCAGCCACGTGACATTGGGTATGTTGAGCCGGGGCAACCGGTTAACCTTCGTGTGAGCGCCTACGACTATACCCGCTACGGCTTAGCCAAAGGAACGCTCGGACGGATCGCTGCCTCTAGCGTCGTCGCGGACGATGGTGGCGCCTACTTTCTGGGCTGGGTATCGCTCGACACGCCTTATGTTGGCGATGATTCTGGCGCTTACCGGTTACGTGTTGGCATGGCAGTCGATGCGGAAATTATCACTGGCGAGAAGACGTTACTTGGTTATCTTGCCAAGCCGGTTGTCGATGGCTTGTCTCGCGCCTTCAGAGAGCGTTAGCAAATCCATCTGGAGCTTATAACCTTTGGCCAGCTAGCCGACCTTGACCTAGAACCCTATCCTTAGGGAGTGAGGAAAACTACCCGGGTTGATGGAATCCATGGCCGAGCCGAACAATAGACAGCCTGATGAGGCGCCAGAAAGTACAACTGCAAACGACCAACAGGTTGCGTTTGATGAGTTGACTTCACTCCAGGATGTTAGGGTTTTCGATCTAGAAAACCCAGACGAGCTCACATCCCCGCCCGACTCAGCCATGGGTGAGGGCAACGAAAACGTTCTCGTTGGCACCCGCGAAGACGCCGTGGGCGCTGACGAAGAGCTTGGAACTCTAAGGCTTGATCCTCAGGGCGGCACCGAAGGGACAACACCCAGCGAGCCTTCAGAAGAGCAGCCTAACCTTTCCACGGGTGAGCAAGATCCTGTTCCCCCTGTTGACGCACCTCTTCCTGAGGGCGGCGTTGCTTTCCCGTCCACATTCCCTGATCTGGACCCTGAACCCGACCCGATAGAATTTCCAGTCGTCGAGCCATTCGGAGCCCTTGAAGATATTGATGGGCCCGATGATTTTGTAGATTCTGATACGGATACGGACACCGATACTGATACGGACACCGATACCGATACCGATACGGACACGGATACCGATACGGACTTGGATACCGATACCGACACGGATCTGGACACCGATACCGATACCGATACGGATACCGACACGGATACCGACACGGATACCGACACGGATACCGACACGGATACCGAAACGGATACCGACACCGATACCGAAACGGATACCGAAACGGATACCGAAACGGATACCGAAACGGATACC
>NZ_JAYESN010000097.1:0-15070 GCF_034860625.1 Lamprobacter sp. | reverse complement strand
ATCCAGGATGTCGTTGATGATGCCGAGCAGCGCCTCGGCCGAGCGATGCGCCTTCTCGATGTAATTGCGCTGGCGCGCATCGAGATCGGTCTGCAGCGCCAGATGCGACATGCCGAGGATGGCATTCATCGGCGTGCGGATCTCGTGGCTCATGTTGGCCAGGAACTCGGATTTGGCGCGGGTGGCGGCCTCGGCGGCGTCGCGTGCCTGCGCCAACTCCTGCTGCGCGGCCTTGCGCTCGGTAAAGTCCATCAGCCAGCCGAGGATGCTGGACTCGCCGTGGTAGTCGAGCTTGACGAAGCTGGCCAGCATGTAGCCGATGCTGCCGTCGTTGCGGCGCATCTCGACCTCGAAGTTGGTGACTTGCCCATCGCGCTCTAGGTGCTCGAGCATCTGCCGGCGTTGGGAGAGGTTGGCGTAGATGTTGATGGCCGAGTCGCCAACCGAGAGTGAGAAGGCCTTCTGGAAGCTCGGATTGGCGAGACGGATGCTGCCGCCAACCGTGATGGCCGCGCTCAGCGGGCTCGAGTCGAGGATGTTCTGCAGCTGCTGACGCTCGGCGATCAAGGCGTTTTGAGCACTGACGCGCTCGGCGATGTCCTTGAACACCAGCACGGCACCGATCGGCTGCCCGCCCTTGCGCATCGGCACCATCTCGTATTCGACCAGCAGCGCCGAGCCGTCTTGGCGCCACAGCAGGTCTTGCTCGATGCGGCGCCGTTGACCGTCGGCCAGGGTGTGATTCATCGGGCAGTCGGCCTCTGCGAAGGGCTGGCCGTCGGCATCGCGATAGTGCAGAGTGGCATGCAGTGGCACACGCCGATCAGCGCCTCCGGTGCATAACCGAGCAGCTCGCCGGCGGCGCGGTTGCAGAAGCTGATGGTGCCTTCCAGATCGAGGCCCATGATGCCCTCGCCGGCGGAATCGAGGATCAGTGCATTGCGCTCGCGCGCGGCCTCGCTCTCGGCCTCGGCGCGACGCAGGGCGGTGCGGTCGAAGGCGGCGCCGTCGATGCGTATTGGCCGACCTTGGTCGTCCAGGCTGGTGCCGCCGCGGGCGGCGATGACGTGCTCGCTACCATCGGGCCAGCACACCCGGTATTCGATCTCGAGCGGACGCTCGCCACGCAGGCTGGCGTTGAAATCGGCGAGTACCCAGGCGCGATCCTCGGGATGGATGCGATCGGTCCAGCCCTCGAGCGTCGCTGGCTGGTCTTCCGGCAGACCGAGCAACTGCGCGACGCGCTTGTCCCAACTCCAGCGGTTGCTCAGCAGGTCACCGCTCCAGAGCCCAACCTCGGCGGCATCCAGGGCCAGATTGCGGGTGGTTTCGGCCTCGCGCAGCGCCAAGGCGATCTGCTTGGTTTCGGTGAGATCCTGCGCGATGCCGACGAAGTGGGTGATCTGTCCGACCTCGTCGGCCACCGGCGCGATCGAGAGCGACACCCAGTAGTGCTCGCCGTTCTTCTTGCAGTTGCACAGCTCGCCGTGCCAGGTCTGGCCGCTGAGGATGGTCGACCACAGTTGTTGGTAGATCTCGGTCGGGGTGTGATCGCTCTTGAGCAGGCGCGGATTCTCGCCGAGCGCCTCCTCGGCGCTGTAGCCGGTGATCTGGCAGAAGGTCGGGTTGACATGCTCGATGCGCCCGTCGCGGTCGGTGACGATGATGCAGAGCGGATTCTGCTCGACCGCCTGGACGTACTTGCGCAGGTCATGGGTGCGCTCCTCGACCATCTCGTTGAGTCGGCCACGGGCGCGCTCGCCGAGCCAGATCAGGGCGATGATCAGCCCCAAGGCGAGTAGTACGACGCCGCCTAAGGCGCTGAGCAGCGGGGTGCGCAGGGCACGATAGGGCTCCAGGGCCTCATCCAGATCCATCTCGGTGGCGATGCCGAGCCCGAGCGTCTTGGACCAGCTCCAGACACCAATCACCAGGACGCCGCGATAGTCACGGTAGCCTTGGGCGTCGATGCCATCCTCGGCGCGCAGCGCGGCCTGTGTCATCCGGGTCAGCGGCCAGGTGTCGGGTGGGCCGGCTGGTTGATGGCCGCGGCTCAGATCGCCGCCTGGGTCGGCGATGCGCAAACCCGGCTTGGCCTCAAACCCGACCACCGGCGCCTGCTCGAAGCGGGATGGGGTGAGCAGATGGCCGCGCGTATCGAACAGGTAGGTCTCGCCGCTGCGGCCGAGCTGTCCGAACGCGGTGATCTGCCGCAGTGCTTGCGCCGGGTCCAGTCGCAGGCCAAGCAGGGCGCGCATACCCTGAGCATCCATGACCGGTGCGAGCAGAAACAGCGCTTGCGGCAAGCAGTCGGCGCCGGTCTTCTCCTGATTCGGCGCGCTGGGCGGGATGAACAGGCGCTCGCCGCTCAACAGTCGGGCGAAGTCAAACGGGTTGCAGCGTGCCACCGGATGCAGCTCGCCGCGCTGCCCCGGCTCGGCGGCGGCCAGCACGCGGCCTTCGAGTGAAAGCAGGAAGACATCCACTGCGTTGCTGAGGGCGCGGTTCTCGGTTAGGCGCTCGCGCGCCAGCTTCAGTTCAGGGCTGCCGAGCAGCGGCTGGGCCGGCGTCTTGGCGGCCGCGAGCAAGGCCTCGAGCAGCGGCATCAGCTGCGGATCATTGGCGATGCGCTCGGTTTCGCGCTGATGGTTCTCGACCCACATCTGCATTGCCTGCTCGGTGGCGCGATTCATCGCCCAGAGCGTCTCGGCCTTGTCGGTGCGTAGGCGTTGTTCAATCTGGCTCAGCCCCTGTTGCGCCAGTGCCAGCGCCAGCGCTAGGAACAGGCCAACCAGCGCGAGTGCCAACAGCATGACACCGCGACGCTCGATCAGATGATCCTCGCTGCCGCGGCGCAGTCGGCGCAGCAGCGCAAGGGTGAGCGCGATGCTGACGCCAATGGTGATGGCCCAGGTGATAAAGGCGATCGGTGCGAGCGCGGCGACGCCAGGGCTGGCATCGGCGAGCGCGGCTGCGCATGGGATGATCGCGAGGGCTGATGCGGCGAGCAGGTAGCGGAGGCGATGCGCCGGCCAAGGGCGACGAGAACCGGACCCGCTCTGCTCAGCGACCATGATGCGCGGGCAGGGTCACGCTGAAGCAGGTGCGCTCTTTTTCGGTGCTGATGAAGCTGATCGAGCCGCCGAGCACCTCGGCCATCAGCTTGGCGCTGTAGGTGCCGAGTCCGGAGCCGTCTTCCTTACCGAAGGTGGCGCCTTTCTCGAACAGACGCTCACGGATCGCGGCGGGCACCAAGGCCGGGTTCATCACATGCACCTTGATTTGGCCTTCGCCGTGCTCGAAGCGGATGCGCACGCTGCCGCGGGCGGCGGTGGCCTCGATGGCGTTGCGGATCAGGTTGGCGAGGATGGTGTAGATGAGCAGGCGCTCGCCAGAGGCGACCAGCGCCTCTGGCCGATCGTGCTCTTGCAGCAACAGCTCGACCATGCCGGCACGCGCCAACGGCTGTAGGTCGCGCATCACGCGCTGCGCCAGATCAACCAAGTTCACCGGTGCCAGCTTAGGCGTGTATTCGCCGCGCTCGATGCGCAACAACTCGACCGAGAAGTTCACCAACTCGCTGACGGTGAAGGCCGCCTGCTCAATCTTCTCGCGCAGCTCCTGCTGCACCGGGGTCAGGTAGCCCTGCTCGCCGAGCTCGTCGGCATAGCCGATGATGGCAGTGAGCGGGTTGCGGATGTCGTGGCGCACCATGCGGTCGATGTCTTCTTGTAGGCGGATGTGCGCGACGGTGAGGTCGAGTTGTTCACGCAGCGCATCGGCGGCGTCCTTGAGGCGCAGCTGGGTCTCGATGCGCGCCTTGAGGATAATGGGTTGGATCGGTTTGACGATATAGTCATCCGCGCCCGCGGTGAGGCCGGTCGCGACTTCGTCGTTGGTCCATTTGGCGGTGACGAAGATGACTGGGATCGAGGCAGTGCGCGGATTCTGCTTGAGCTTGCTCAGCACCTCCATGCCGTCCATCTCCGGCATCATGATATCGAGCAGGATCAGGTCGGGCGGTGGCTGGGCGGCGGCCACCTTGAGGGCGATGCGGCCGTTGATCGCGGCCTTGACGTTGTATTGCGGTTTCAGCGCCTCGGCGACGATCTCGATATTGTCAGGCTCGTCATCGACAGTGAGGATGATGCGCTGGCGTGGGCCGGATTGGGCCTCCAGCGCTCGACTGAGCGGATTGGACGGGTCAGCTCCGGTTGGCACGTGCATGGCGCTGGCGCCGTATTTGAGGGCGCTTCTGACGCGCTTGGCCAGTGACTCTGAGGTGAAGGGCTTGGCGACGAAGTCGGTGACACCGCACTTGATCGCCTCGGCGACCTTGGTGCGCTCGATCTCCCCAGTCACCATCAGAAACGGGAGCTTGGCGGTTTTCGGGTTAGCGCGAATCTGCCGCAGCAGTTCGACCCCATTCATCTTCGGCATGTGCCAGTCGGCGAGCACCATGTCGACGCGCAGGCGCTCACGCTCGCGCTTGAGCAGATTCAGCGCCTCTTGACCATCGGCGGCCGCGGCCACGACCTCGAAGCCTTGGTCCTCGAGGGCAAAGCGCAGGGTTTGCAACATCGTCGGGATGTCGTCGACGATCAGTAACCGAGTCGGGATGTCATCGCTCATGTGCAGGCCGCTCATGTGCAGGCTTCATATTCAAAAAGTGTCCAACAACGGCTTCCCGGTCGGGTGACCACGCTAAGGCGATCATCGGGGAAGTAGAGCCCATGGACAGCGACTCAACGCTTGTCTAGGCCAATCGATGTTGGTATCAGATCGCTAGGTCACCATGCCGTCTTCCGCATACCGGCTGCGAATCGCTAGGATCTCCGGCATCGCCTCCAGGAACACCGGGATCAGGTCCGGATCGAAGTGGGTGCCGCGGCTGTCACGGAACAGGTCGAGCGCCTTTTCGACTGGCCAAGCAGGCTTATAGGGACGTACCGAGGTCAGGGCATCGAAGACATCGGCGATGGCGACGATGCGGCCGACCTGCGGGATCTGCTCGCCGGCGAGTCCGTTCGGGTAGCCGCTGCCGTCCCACTTCTCGTGGTGCGTCAGGGCGACCACGCGCGCCATCTCGAGCAGTTCCGAGCCGTCCGCATCGCCGATGATGTCGGCGCCAATCTGGGCGTGGGTGCGCATGATGTCCCATTCCTCAGGCGTGAGCTTGCCAGGTTTTTGCAAGATGCTATCAGGGATGCCGATCTTGCCGACATCGTGCATGGGGGCGGCATTCAGCAGCAGGTCCACATTGCGCTCCTCCATGCCGATGGCGCGGCCGATGATGGCGGCGAAATGACTCATGCGGATGACATGCAGTCCGGTCTCGTTGTCCTTGTATTCCGCCGCGCGTCCGAGCCGGCGGATGATCGCCAGCCGGGTCTCGTTCAGCTGCGAGGTCTGCTCGCGGACCTTGATGTCGAGGATGCGGTTCTGATCGTAGAGGGCGAGTTGGGTGTGCACCCGGGCCTGGACGATCGGTGGACTGATCGGCTTGGTGATGTAGTCGACAGCGCCGAGTTCGAGGCCCCGAATCTCGTCGTCGAGGCCGATCTTGGCGGTGATGAAGATGATCGGAATGTGGCGGGTGCTGAGATCGGCCTTGAGCTGCCGGCAGACCTCGAAGCCGTCCATGCCGGGCATCATGATATCGAGCAGGATCATATCGGGCGGCTCGCCCGAGCGGGCGATGCGCAAGGCGCGTTCGCCGCGGGTGGCGGCCTTGACGTTGTAAGCGTCCTTCAGGCATTCGACCAAGAGGTCGATGTTGGCCGGCTCATCGTCAACGACGAGGATGGTTTGTTGATGCATTGGACCCTGCTCTCCTGTCATCTAAGGCGCAACCCTGTCATCTAAAGCCCAACCGGCACGCCTGAATCAGGTTGTGCCGACCACCGCTGATCAACGATACCAGAGACGAGGGGGCTCGTTTATTGCTGCAGCGCTCGTTTTAGCGCTTCTTGTTGCTAGGCCGGCTAGGCCCATCAGTGTCGGGGCGGCGCTTGGGTGGCGCGAAGCCGGCGTCGATTTGCTCGACACCAGCACTGCTGGAGGCGCTGGGCTGTCGCCGTTTGCCGATGTTCTTGCGGTCGCGGTGACGCTGCTTCGGCTTAGGGGCTTCGGCATTGGCTGCGCCTTTGGCGTTGGCGGCATAGGGGCTGGCGGCATAGGGGCTGGAGTTCGCATCGCCCTTGGCTGCAGGCTTGGTGCTGGTCTTGGCGTTGGTGCTTGGGCGGCTGTTGCCGGCCTTGCTGGCTGACGTCTTGCCCGCCTTCTTGCCGGCCTTGCCCGCGAGCTTGCCGCCGGGCTTGCGACCTGATTTCCGCTTTGGGTTGGGGCCTTTGAAGAGGGCCTCGAGACCCGGCAGGCGACGCAGCTCGACCTCGATGCCGAGCCAGCGGCTGATCGACTCCATCTTGTTCCATTCCGGCGCCGAGACTAGCGAGATGGCGATGCCGGCCTGACCCGCGCGGCCAGTGCGGCCGGTGCGATGCAGATAGTCCTCGCCGCTGCGCGGGATGTCGAGATTGATCACGCGCTCGACGCCGGTCAGGTCCAACCCGCGCGCGGCGACGTCGGAGGCGACCAGCACCGAGACCTGGCTGCGCTCGAATAGGCCCATCACCCGTTTGCGCTCGCGCTGATCGAGCTCGCCATGCAGCACGGCGGCGCGCACCTGCTCGCCGACCAGGAAGGTGCCGATGGCATCGGCGCGGGCGCGGGTATTGGTGAACACCAGCGCCTTTTGATACGCCTCGTTTTGCAGCAGCCAGAGCAGCAGCGCCTGCTTGTGCGGCAGTTCGTCGCTGAGGATGAGTTGATGGCTGATATCGGGATGCGCGGCGCGGATGGCGTCGATCTCGATCACCAGCGGATTGTTCAGCAGATGATCGGTGATTGGGCGCAGTCCGCCATGCTTGAGCGTGGCCGAGAACAGTAGCGATTGGCGCTCGCGATTGCTGGCGCCAATGATGCTGATGACGTCGGCGGCGAAGCCGAGGTCGAGCATGCGATCGGCCTCATCGAGCACCAGAAAGCTGAGCTGCGTCAGATCGGCCTCGCCGGTCTCGAGATGCTCGAGCAGTCGGCCCGGAGTGGCGATGACCAGGTCCGGGTTCTTGCGCAGCGCCGAGACCTGGCGACCGCGATCCTCACCGCCGACGATCACCGTGGAGGTGAGTCGGGTGCGGCTGCCGAGGCTGAGGAATTCGCTCTGGGTCTGGCTGGCCAGCTCGCGCGTCGGCACCAGCACCAGGGCGCGGATGCCGCCATCGGGCGCCGGCTCCTCGCTGAGGCGCTGCAGCATCGGCAGCAGAAAGGCGCCGGTCTTACCGGAGCCGGTGGCCGCCGAGGCGAGCAGGTCGCGGCCCTCGAGCACGGCCGGGATCACCCGCTGCTGTACCGGTGTCGGCTGCTGCCAGCCGGCGTTGGCGATCGCGCGCTGCAGCGGCTCGTCGAGATCGAAGGCGTCGAAGGTGTTGGTCATGGTGGTTGTCTTGTGCTTCTGCGGATGCTGGTTATAGAGACCGCCGCAGGGCGCTTAGGACCAGGCGGTTTGGTCCAGGCGGGGTTAACCGAACGCATGAAAGAGGTTGTGGAAACCGCGCCGGTCTTGCATGCGATAGACCGTAAAATCGGAATCGACGCTGGCAACCGTCATGATACGCCGCCGCTCGCAGAGTGCGACCAGGGAAGCATCGGCGAAATCAGCGGGTAGGTCGTGGTACTTCTCTATCAGGGCGCGAATCCGTGGCAGGTCGTTCGCGGTCTCGGTATCCAGCAGCAGTGCCGATTCCGCCCAGAACAGAAAGTCCCGCTGCGCCTGGCTGGCAAAATCCAGCATGTAGACCACCTCGGTGATCACCGGGAGGTTCGTGATCAGCGGTCCGGGCTGCGCCTTGATAAAGGCCAGCGCCGCCTGATGAAAGCGATCGGAGCCGTCGAAGAGCGCGATCAGCGGGCCGCTGTCAACGACGATGCTTTGCATCCAGCCGCTCCCGAATCAATGCCTTGCGTTGTTGGCTGCGGTTGGTTTCGCCGCTGGCATAGCGGCCAAACAAGGGTTCGCCCAGCTGATACGGTGTTGATGCCTCGGGCGCATAACGGGCGAGCTTTTCACGAATCGCCTCGCGCACGAAGGTGGATTGGGTAACGCCTGACTGCTCCAGATGCTGACGCAGTGCCTCCTGCGTCTGCTGATCGAGTCGGATTGAGAGTGTCATCGCCTAGCCCGTGTAATACAAAGATGTATTACACCTGAGTCTAGGCCGATTGAGCGATCCTGACAAGCGGGGTACGCGTGGAGTCGCACGCGGCCTGTTCCCTGCTGTCCCTCAACTCCCGAGGCACAATCTGAGTGTACATGCGCGATACCTACGGGTTCCGACTGTCACGCCAGGATGAGCAGTTGTTCGCGGCCTGGAACGACCTTAATCCGGTCGACGCCTGGGAATCGCAACGCCAGCAGCGGATCGCGCGATTGCAAGGGAATGGGGAATCGATATGTGCTGGGCGAGCAGGGCTACTGAACCCTCCTGAACTGACGCTGTGGTCGTGCGTGACCGACTCAGGGCCGCCTGCGTTCATTGTTGCCTCGTGCGTGCTCCAAGGCTAGCGCGTGGATGGTCGCATAGCGTGTGTTCTCGGGCGCAAGCGCGGCGGCGCGGGTAAGGGATTGGATCGCGGCGGGGAACTGCCCCTGCCGGACCCTCAGCAGCCCGAGCGCATGATGGAGACTGGCCGCGTCCGGCAGGCGCTCCAGACCCTGCTGGAGGAGTGCTTCACCATCCCTGTCTCGACCCAGCGCGCGGTACAGATCGGCGAGATTGACATAGGCGGGTGCAAAGGTCGGATCGAGCCGCAGCGCTGTGCGATAGGCCTGCTCCGCCGCTTCGGGCCGTTGCAGGTCGCTGTCCAGTAGGCCGAGGTTGAGATGCGACTCGGGACGCTCGGCATTGGCGAGCTGGGTTGCGCGATACTCCTCCAACCCCAGCGCAAGACGCGCCCGGGCGTCTTCATTCAAGTCGGCCGGCGCGCCACTGGCCAGGGGCGCCAGAACCCGCGCCGCCTCAACGCGCACCGCCAGCACGGCATCGTCCAGCAGCGGCCAGGCCAGCGCCATCCGGGTGTGCGGATCGGCCTGATCAAGCACGCCCAGCGCCGCCGCGCGCACCAGATCGTCTGCATCGTTCAGCAGCGGGCGGAGGCGTTCCATCCGCGCGGCATCCAGCGGGCCGCTCAGCAGACTCAGCGCCGTCGCGCGGGCGATGCCCGGCTGCTCGGCGTCCGCCGCCAGGGTCAGAAGTCGGGCGTCGGCAGCGGGCGCGCCGGTGCGTCCGGCCTGGAGGACTTCGCCGAAATGCGCACGCCGGCTGAGGGACGGGCCGTACCAGTCCAGGGTCGCCTGCTCAGCCCAGGCGACCCTGCGGTCGGCATGACAGCCGTTGCAGGCGTTGGGTGTACCGAGCTTGCGCGTCAGATCCGGGCGGGGAATGCGCAGGCTGTGATCGGCGCGCGCGTCGACCACCATGTAGAGCGTCTGCGGCATGTGACAGGCGATGCAGGAGGCGCCCGTGGAGCCAGCGGGATGATGGTGATGGCGCTCGCTGGCGTAACGCTGCGGCTGATGGCACTGAGCGCACACCAAATCGCCGGGGACCTTGAGGGTCAGGCTGTGTGGGTCGTGACAGTCGGTGCAGGTCACGCCGTGCCGGTACATCTTGCTTTGGAGGAAGGAGCCGTAGGCGTAGACCTCGCCCTGGATCTGGCCGTCGGCGTGATAGAGGCCCCGATTGGCGGCGCTCGGTCTGCCGGCCGAGGGCATGGTGCGCATGGCCGTGGTGCGGGACTTGCCCGGTCTGATGGCTCGTGAAGGGCTTGACCCTGATGTCGTCATCCGCGCCCTGGGTTGTCATCCGGAACTGTTCGACGATGTCGACAACACCATTGCATTTCGCTCCGTCGGGCGCTTGCTGGAGCATGTCGCGGCGACGACTGCATGCGCCTACCCCGGTCTGGCGCTGGGTCGGCAGTCGGGGCTGGATGTCGCTGGCCCAGTTGGCCGGGCCACGCGGTTGGCGCCGACGCTCGGGGCTGGGCTGCGCCTGCTGATGCTGTACTTGCATCTGCATGATCGGGGCGCGGTGCCGTACCTCTGCGTCGATGGGCAGCAGGCACGGTTCGGCTATACGCTGTGGTGTACTGATGTGGTCGGGACGGACCATATCTATGACGGCGCACTGGCCATTGCCAGCAACATGATCGCGGAGCTGTGCGGGCCTGACTGGCGTGCCAGCGAGGTGCGATTCTTTCGCCAAGAACCGACGGACATCGCCGCATTCCAGCAGCATTTCAAAGCGCCGCTGCGGTTCGCGGCGCAGCAGGCGGCGATCCTTTTTCCCGCCTCCGATCTGAAGCGTCCTTGCGCCAGCGCCGATGCGGTTCAATACGCCAAGGCCAAGTCCGATCTTGAATCGCTTGGCAGCCTCTATGGTCCTGGTTTTTTGGATAAGGTCCGTCGCGTGATCTTGCGGTTATTGGTTTCCGGGCCGTGCCGCGGTCGGTCAGGCCCAGACCGCGCGGAGGTCGCGGAACTCTTTGCGCTGCACCCGCGCACCCTCAATCGCCGCCTGCGCGAAGAGGGCGTCACCTTCGCCGAGCTGCTCGCCGGAGCGCGCTATGATCTTGCGCGGCAGTTGTTGCGTGATACCCAGCTGTCGGTCGGCGACATTGCTTACGCGCTCGGCTATGCGGGCAGTGGGCCTTTCTCTCATGCCTTTCGTCATTGGTCAGGCGTGACCGCCGCGAGCTGGCGAAAGACGCATGGCGACCATCCCGCCACTGCTTCTGGAGGTCTGACTGGCTTGCGCTGACATCATTGAGTTGGTCTTTGGTCATTACAAGGCCTTCACTGAGCGCGGGGCATGGAGGAAGTTCTTCTTCTGGTCGATCAGGCGCAGGATCTCGTCGAGATCCCAGCCCGACAGCGGCTGCAGGGGGTCATGGTCGTCGGACCCTGTCGCGCAAAAAATATGGGGGTAGAACTGGTCAGCGGCTATCATTCGGTTTTTGGCCCGGCCAAGGGAGCCTTATGAAGAGCGGGATTGTCTGCGTGGCCAGAGAGCGAGCCGATGGCGCGAGCGGTAAAAGGCGTGCCGTTGCCCTGGTACGCTTGGCCTTTTTGTGTATCGCGCTGTGTACCGCATTCCCGGCTCTTGCCCAGGACAGCCTGACCCTACAACTGAAATGGCGCCATCAGTTTCAGTTCGCCGGCTACTACATGGCGTTGGAAAAGGGCTATTACCAAGACGCGGGGTTAGATGTTCGCCTCGTCGAGGCCGACGCGCACACAGATCCCGTCGCCGAGGTGATCTCCGGGGCGGCGCAGTTCGGCATCGCGAGCAGCGAACTGCTGCTGGCGCGACAGACGCAGCCGGTCGTCGCCCTTGCGCCGATCTTCCAGCACTCGCCGTTCGAGCTGCTGGCCCGCGCCGATCGCGCAAGCAATCTGCACGAACTGGTCGGACAGCCGATCATGCTCGAGCCTGGCTCGGCCGAGATCCTGGCCCTGTTCCTGAAGGAAGGCGTCAAGCCCGACCGGCTGAAGATCTTGCCCCATAGCCAGGGCATTGAGGCGCTGCTCAGCAACGCGGTGGTGGCGATCTCGGCCTATTCCACCACCGAACCGTTTTTGTTGCGCGAGGCCGGTTTGGCCTTCAATGAATTCTCGGCCCGCGCGGGCGACATCGATTTCTATGGCGACATCCTCTTTACCAGCGAATCTGAGCTGAAATCCAACCCCAAGCGCACCCGCGCCTTTCTCGACGCCAGTCTGCGAGGCTGGCACTACGCCATGGAGCACATCGATGAAAGCATCGAGCTGATCATGGTCAAGTACAACACCCAAGACCTCAGCCGCGCGTACTATCGCTTCGAGGCCGAGGAAAGCCGGCGTCTGATGCGCCCGGATCTGGTCGCGATTGGGCATATCAACCCCGGTCGCTGGCGACATATCGCCGATACCTATGCCGCGCTGGGCATGCTGCCAAAGCACTTCCCCTTGGATGGGTTTCTCTATGAGGCTGTCACGCATCGCGTCGACCCGGGGTTGATCGCCGCGCTGGTTTTGGCCGTGGCGACGGCGCTGACATTGGCTTTGCTGAGCTGGCGCGTACAGAGCCTGAATCGACGTCTACACGGGGAGATTGCGCAGCGCGAGCGGTTAAATCAAGAACTCGCCGAGAGCGAGGCACTGCATCGCCTGCTCACCGAGAACAGCGGCGATGTCATCTGGATGCTCGACCTGGCCAGTCAGCGGTTCGAGTATGTCAGTCCCTCGGTCGAACGCCTGCGTGGCTTTACCGCCGAGGAGGTGATCGCGCAACCCATGGAAGATGCCCTCACGCCGCAATCGGCGGAAAAGGTCACGGCCCTCATTGGCGAGACTATTGAGCGCCTGTTGGCGGGCGATACCGAGGCGGTTTATGTCACCACAGAGGTCGATCAACCCCATCGCGACGGTCACATCGTGCCAACAGAAGTGGTGACCACCTATCTGCTCGACCCGGCTGGTCAGCCCGTGAAGCTCCTTGGTATCACGCGCGACATCTCCGAACGCAGGGCGCTGGAGTCTGAGTTGCGGACCCGCCTTGCCGCTATCGAGGCGGCAGCCGACGCCATCGTCATCACCGACACACAAGGCCACCTGCTGTACGTCAATCCCGCCTTCACCGAGCAAACTGGTTATGATCCGGCATCGGTGAAAGGGCGTCATACCCGGCTGCTGAACAGCGGCAAACACGCCAAGGCGTTTTATGCGCAGCTCTGGCAGACCGTCTTAGCCGGTCGGATTTGGCGCGGCGAGTTGATCAATCGGCGCAAAAATGGCGAGTATTACGAGGAGGAAATGACCATCTCGCCGGTCAAGAGCGAGCAGGGCGCCATTGAGTATTTCGTCGCCGTCAAGCGCGATATTAGCGGGCAGCGGGCCATGGAGCGCGCGCTGCAGGCCGCGAACCAGGAACTGCAACAGAACCTCAACAAAATCACTCGCCTGCAGGAGATTCTTGCCGAACAGGCAATTCGCGACCCGCTGACCGGCCTGTATAACCGGCGTTATCTCGACGAGACCTTGCCACGCGAATTTGCCCGCGCCGAGCGCGAGGGCTATTCCTTGGCCGTCGCCATGGTCGATGTTGACTTCTTCAAGCGTATCAACGACACCTGGGGACACCAGGCCGGCGATGAGATGCTCAAGATGCTGGCCCAGTGCCTGCAAGCGGGGGTCCGCGAGGGCGACATCGTCTGTCGCTATGGCGGCGAGGAATTCCTGCTGTTGCTGCCGCGCATCGCCCCGGAGATCGCTTTCGAGCGCGCCGAGCGCATACGCCAGGATTTCGCCGCCCGCGAACTGGCGTGGGGCGAGGTCCGCATCCAGGCAACGCTGTCGCTTGGGCTGGCGAGTTTTCCCGACCATACCCAAACTGCCAACGCCCTGATCGAACAAGCTGACGCGGCGCTGTATCGCGCGAAGCGCACGGGCCGCAACCGAAGCGAAATTGCCTCAGCCGCCGCATCCGCCGTGATCGCCGAGCGATAGGCGATCTCCCGTCGCCTGAGCGGCGACACCGTCCGCCAGAAAGCAGGAAGGGCGAGAGGTTGCGCGATACGCTGCTCTCGGTCAGCGAGACTACCCGCACGCCGGTCTGAAGTTGTGCGGAATTTGTCGCGAATTATGCTTTTCCAGGCTGTGGTGAGGGGGGGAAATGCGGTCTCTCCTTCTGTACCGCTTCCGAAAATGCCAATGCCCGCATGTCGTCTGCGCTTATTCTCCGCTGCCTGCACTTCTGCGCTGGGCTTGCTGCTTGCCTCAACCGCCGTGATCGCCGAGGGGACGGGCAGCGGCTGGCAGTTCCGCGTCACCCCCTACCTTTGGTTGCCGGCGCTGGAAGGGAACGCGGGCGTCAACCGATCCGGTCTGCTGCTGCCGGACGGCTCAGCGGTTGGCCCGATCAGCCTGACGGCATCGACCAGCCCGGACAGTTACCAGGTCATCGACCGCAGCGACTTCGCGCTCGATCTGATGGCCGGCGCGCGCTATTTGACGCTGGACAGCGATCTCAAACTCAGTGTGCAGGGGCCGATTGGTCAGTTGTCCCGCCAGAATAAAGTGTCGCTGGACCAGGAGGCGTGGGACGGCATTGTCGGCCTGCGCGGCCAGGGCAATCGCATCAAGATATTAGCGGATACTGTTAGACAGCCTATCCTGCTTCCCGGATGATCCCCGCCCGGCTGCGGTCAGTCGATAGCGCTGTGAGCGGCTATTGGGTGTGTCGGGCCGGGTCATCTCGATCAATCCAGCCGCGAGCGCCGGCTTGAGATAGCGGGAGCGGAAGGATTGCCGGTCTTTCAGTCCCAGCCTCTCCTGCAGCGCTTCGCGGCTTAACTCGTCGTCGAGTAACCGCAGGAGCTTGCCGACTTGGGGGGTAACTTGGGGGGTGACTTGGGGGGTCGAACTGCGCAGCGCCGCCTCGATCATGCGCAGAATGAAGCGGATGAAGGGTGCCGAGTCGGTCTGTTCAGTGCTCTCGCGCAGTGCGTCGTAATACGCATGCTGGTGCGCGTGGACCAGGCTCTCGACCGGCAGGTCGGCGAACAGCGGATTCCAGCGGGCGAGAATCAAGCTTTGCCACAGCCGCCCCATGCGGCCATTGCCGTCGGCGAAGGGATGGATGTACTCGAACTCGTAATGGAACACCGAACTGGCGATCAGCGGATGTGCGTCGGTGCTGGCGAGCCAGTGAAGCAGCCTTTAGGCGGTCATCGCGTGCGTTCATCTGTCGAACCGCTGGAGCCGCAAGCGGCTGATAAAGGGATTGACATTGGCGCTGAGGTCAGGTGCCCAACGCGGGTCGCGCTAACGGCGGACCAAACGATACCGCTCGCCCTCGCGTTGCAATAGGCCGAGGTCTTCGAGGGCGGCGAGGGTATCGGCGATTCTGGGGGCGGTCTTCTTCGGTTCCCTGAAGTCGGCCGTCAGTTCCGCAAGCGTGCGTGCCTGGTT
>NZ_JAYESN010000096.1:0-15078 GCF_034860625.1 Lamprobacter sp. | reverse complement strand
TACAGGGCTGACATGGCCGATGAAGAAATCCTGAGTCGGCTGCTGGAGCTGAATCTCAAGCGCTCGGCGACAAGCTAGGCAGGTGGCTTCGAACAGCCTGATCAGAGCCGTTATTCAGCTGGGCGGTCATCGTCTTGCGCCAGTCCACAACGACTATGCCAGGATCAAAGTAATAAGCGGTACCGATGCGCAGCCTGCTCCGTTGCGCCTCTGCTAGACTCCCACCATGCGCCACCCCATCGACCCCAAGATCGATTGCGTCTTCAAGGCCCTGCTCGGCGCCGAGGCCAACCGCGCCCTGCTGATCCACTTCCTCAACGCCATGCTCGGCTCCGATCTCCCCGCGCCGATCCGCCAGGTCGAGATCCTCAACCCCTACAACGAGCGCGAATTCCTCGACGACAAGCTCAGCATCGTCGATGTCAAGGCTCGTGATGGCCAGGGCGGCCTGTATCAGATCGAGATCCAGCTTCTCGCCTATCGTGATCTCCCCGCCCGCATCAGCTATGGCTGGGCCGATCTCTACAGCTCACAGCTCAGCAGCGGCGAGTCCTACACCAAGCTCAAGCCCACCTACGCCATCTGGCTGCTGGCCCAAGACCTGCTCCCCGATCCCGACCGCTACCTGCACGACTTTCGGTTGCGCGACGCCGAAGGTTGCAGCCTGGTCGATCATGGCGGCATCTGGCTGCTAGAGCTGAACAAATTCCACGCTGAGCGAGTCAACACCGAGCAAGAACGCTGGCTCAAATTCTTCAAGGAAGGCGCCAGCCTCGACAGCGAGGCGCTGCCGCCTTGGATGCAGACCCCCGAGATGAGGCAAGCCATGAGCACCCTGAAAACCTTCTCCGAGAAAGACCGCGCCTACCACGCCTATCAAGCGCGACAGAACTACCTCCGCCAGCAAGCGAGTATCCAAGAAGAGCTCGAAGACCGCCGTGCCGAGATCGAGCAGGCCCGGGCGCGCTTAGAGCAGGCGCAGGCAGAGGTAGAACGGGTGCAGGCGGAGGTAGAACAGGAGCGCTTGTCGAGAGAGCAAGAGCGCGCGGCGAAGGAACAGGAACGCGCGGCGAAGGAACAAGAGCGCGCGGCGAAGGAACAAGAGCGCGCGGCGAAGGAGGCCGCCCTTGCCGAGCTTGAGCGACTGAAGGCGCAGATGCGTAGCCAGGAAGGTGAGTAGTCGGGGAAAAGTGAAAGGGTTCGGCCGCAAGCTAGGCAAAGTGTAGGGCATGCGCTGCCACGGCTTAGCCGTCTCATCAGGCGCGCGAACGGCTGCGTGCTAAGCTGAAGCGGTTGCACAACGACCAACCTGCCGACTTGCGAGGAACGCCCGATGGAAGCACGGCGCCTTCACACCATCGACGACCTGCTGGCCTGGCCCGGCGACGAGCGCGTCGAGTTGATCGACGGCGAGATCGTGCAGCGGCCGATGGCGCGTTTCGAGCATGGCCAGGCGCAGACGGCGCTGATTGGCCAATCATTCCCGCTCGTCATGCAGCAGCATCCGGGCGGTTGGTGGATTGTCCCCGAGATCAGCGTCCGCTACAACGAGCACCACTGTCCCAGCCACGACCTCGCCGGCTGGCGCAAGGAGGAGCGGCTGCCGCAGCGCCCGTCCGGCGTCATGACCCTGGCGCCGGACTGGGTCTGCGAGATCCTTTCTCCAGGCCATGAGCATAAGGATACGGTGACGCACTTCCTGCGCCTTCAGCGCGCCGGGGTTCCCTTTTACTGGATCGTCGCGCCGGAAGACCGGGCGCTGATCGCCTATGCCTTGGACGCCGGCGGTTACCGGGTCGTGTTCACGGCCGAAGGTCCGGACGAGACCTCGGCCAAGGTGCGCATCCCTCCGTTCGAGGCGATCGAGATCGACTTGGGCCTGCTGTTCGGCAGTCCGCAATAACGGCGAAGTGACCGCCGCGCCGACCGGCATCAAGGGCTTTCCGGCAAGCGATCCCGCGCTCCGATCAAGGTATAGAGCACCGGCACCAAATAGAGCGCCACGACCACCTCGGCGAGCACCCACCGATGGCGGCGATCGTGAGCGGGCGCAGCAGCTCGCCGCCGGACTCCAGCGCAAAGGCCGGCGGCACGAAGCCGAGCGAGACCGGCAGCGTCGTCATCAGACGCGGGCGTAGGCGCAGCTCGACAGCCGCGCGGGTCGCCGCCAGGCGCGCCATGCCCTCGGCGCGCAGGCGCTGGGCGGTCTCAACCAGCAGCACGCCGTCGTTGACGTTGGTCGCTAGCACGACCATGACGGCGATGATGAGGGTGGCGCCGAAGGCCTGGCCGCCGAGCAGCAGCGCATAGCCGATTCCGGCGACACAGAAAGGCGCGGCCAGGAACACCACGAAGGGCAGGCGCAGGCTGTTGAACTGCACCGCCAGCACCAGATCCTCGACATCGCTGCGGCTGGCTAGCGTGCGCTCGGGCACCAGCACGCGCAGGTCGAACAGCTCATTGCCGTCGCGAAAGCGCGTCGGCACGTCGCCGCCGATGTAGCCGCGCAGGGTGTTGGCGATGTCGCTGACCGTCAGGCCCATCATGGACACCGCGATCGTCGAGGGGGTAGCCTCTGCGTTGCGCCAGCGAAGCTCCTACAGCCAGCCACGAGATCACGACCATGCTCGAGATCGTTTACGGCGAGACCGACCAACAACAGGTTGCTTCCCAACTCGCCGACATCTTGAATGGCATGCCGCTCGATGGAGCCTTCTACATCGGCTATCCCGTCATCGCCTCGGCCGACGAGAAGGTCATTGTGGATGCGTTGCTACTCACGGAGCAGCACGGACTGATCGCGTTCAAGTTCCACGGCCAAACGCCGCGGGCGGATGACCAGTCGGCATGGCAGCATCTGGAGGACGCGCAAGACCAGCTCTTCTACGCCATTGATGCGAACCTTGGTCGGCATGATGAGCTTCGGGCCGGGCGCAAGTTGGGCGTGACCGTGGAGACCATCACGCTGTTTCCGACCTCCCCGCCGGTTCCGCAGGGGTTGAAAGGTCGTTTTATCGGTCTCGATGGTGTTCGGGAAGGGATCGAGGAATGCGCACCGGTAGACCCGCTATTCTGGCGCCCGCTCCAGGCGGCCCTGCAACGCGTGACGACCATCAAGCCACGCAAGAAGCGCGCGTCTGTTACGCGTCCCGAGTCTCGTGGCGACATTCTCAAGGAAATCGAGCGTGGCATCGCCAATCTGGACCAGTGGCAAAAGCGAGCAGCCATTGAGACGCCGGATGGCCCGCAGCGCATTCGCGGGCTGGCCGGCTCCGGTAAGACCATTGTCCTCGCGCTGAAGGCCGCCTACCTGCATTCCCAGCACCCGGACTGGACCATTGCCGTCACCTTCTACTCGCAGTCCCTGTGCCCGCAGTTCGAAGACCTGATCCGGCGCTTTTCCTTCGAACTCCAGAATGACGAGCCCGACTGGGATCGCCTCAAGATCTTGCACGCCTGGGGTGGACGCGACCGCGAGGGCTTGTACTCGGCGCTTGCGGAGTACTCCAACGTGGTTCCGCGGGATTTCATGTACGGTAAAGCCAGGTATGGCATGGACGGCGCCTTCCAGGGCATCTGTCGGGAACTCCTTGTACAAACTGCCCAGATCCCGAATCCACCCCTCTACGATGCGGTATTGATCGACGAGGCGCAGGATATGCCGACTGAGCTCTTCCGCCTCGTCTACCGCTTCACCAAGGAGCCGAAGCGGATCATCTGGGCGTACGACGAGCTCCAGACCCTGTCGGAGACGGTCATGCCCAGCACGGGTGAGCTGTTCGGGGCCAACGCGGCTAACGAGCCTTTGGTGACCATTCGCAACGAAGCCGGTCGACCTCGCCAGGATGTCATCCTGCCGGTTTGTTATCGGAACACCCCCTGGGCGTTGACGTTGGCGCATGCGCTCGGATTCGGGATCTACCGAGAACCCAAGCTCGTCCAGCACTTCGATGACCCGAATCTTTGGGCGGAGATCGGTTATGAGACTGTCGACGGTGTCCTTGCCCTCGGCTCCCAAGTGACGCTTCAGCGGGCCAAGCAGTCCTACCCGGATTTCTTCGACCGGCTCCTGAAGCCCGAAGATGCCGTCGTCTCGCGAGCGTTCGCCGACGAGATCGAGCAGGCGGAATGGGTTGCGGAGAGCGTCCGGCGCAACCTGACCGAGGACGAGCTGGAAGCGGACGATATCCTCATCGTGCTGCCGAACGCCATGACTGCGAAGCGCGATGCGGCAGTGATCGGCGAGGCCCTGCAACGGCGTCAGATCAAGTCGCACCTCGTCGGCGTCATGACCAGCGTCGATGAGGTCTTCCAGCCCGGCTCGGTGGCACTCGCGAACATCTACCGATCTAAAGGCAACGAGGCTCCAGTGGTCTATTTGGTGAACGCGCAGGTGTGCTATAGCGGTTTGGAGCTGACGCGCAAGCGCAATACGCTCTTTACCGCCATCACTCGCTCCCGTGCCTGGGTGCGCGTCTGCGCTTGGGGGTCGAGCGCTGATGCGCTGATGAAAGAGATCGACACCGTGCGAGCGAAGGACTATCAGCTCAGCTTCCGGATACCCACCGAGCCCGAACTCAAGGAGCTGCGCCGCATCCACCGCGACTTGAGTGACCAAGAGCGGAAGAAGCAGGACAGTGCCGAGAAGCAGCTGAACAAGGCGCTCGACCAAGTGCTTTCCGGCGAGATCGATCTCGATATGTTGAGCCCGGAGGTGCGTGCGAAGGTCGACCGACTGCGTGAGCTCGCTGACCACGCAGGTCAGTAACGCAATGCGCTGGACGCCGAAGCATTGCCGCAATCAAGTGCAGAATACCCTGGACGCGCTGATGGCGACGCAACTCGCGGTAGACGTGCAGGTACCCGTGGCGCGCAATTCCGTCGGCGGTTCTACCCGAGTCACCTGGCCGGCCAACCCCGAGCTCGACAACGGGCGACGATTCTTCGAGGATTTCTACGCCTTGGAGACCTACTTTGGTTGGCTGATGGCCCGACAATACTCCGTGGTTTTGTTCGATGCAGGGCTACTTCAGATCTCGTTCGATTTTCGCGGTGACAAACTCGCTGGCCACCGGTTGGCGTATATCCCCTGTCCGTTCGACATCGGCGACGATGGCGCGGAGCGTCTACGCATGGAGCCCATCCTGGACGTGATCCAGGGCTATCGAGATCGTGGGGAGGAGTATCTCCGCTTGCGTAGCCCTATCCGGTTTGACTACGACCCCGCCGCAGCGAGATTGGACCACCCAGCATCCCACATCACCCTGAATCACCAGGACTGCCGGATACCCGCATGTGCGCCGCTCACTCTCGCACAGTTCATCGAGTTCATTTTCCGCCGCTTCTACCCGAGTGCTTGGGCCAAGCACGACTTCTTGGCCGATGCCGATCCACAGCCCTGGCGTCGCGAGATTGTCCGCGAGCACGAGCAATCACTGCATCTGAATTGGCGGGCCGATTCCACTCGCATCGGCGCAAACGATTGGCTCCGATAAGATGATGACGGCGCGGATCACTTCGGCAGCGCTGCCCGCGGCGCAATCTCTTGGGCCGGTCGTCCGGCATTGTCCGCTGCCGCCGCCCGCTTGTCCCGCACCCCGATCAAGGTTCGACATCGCTGCGGCTGGCTAGCGTGCGCTCGGGCACCAGCACGCGCAGGTCGAACAGATCGTTTCCGTCGAAAGCGTGTCGGCACGTCGCCGCCGATGTAGCCGCGCAGGGTGTTGGCGATGTCGCTGACCGTCAGCCCCAGCTCGCCGGCGCGCACCCGGTCGATGGCGACCTGTCATTCCGGCTTGGAGTAGTCCAGCGACAGATGTACGTTGGTCAGCTCCGCGCGTTCGCCGAGCCGCGCTGCCACCTGCCGGGCGGTTTGGAACAGGGGGTCGATGTCGGCGCCGTTGATCTCGACCTCGGACTCGCCGGGCTGGCGAATGCCGCGCAATCGCGTCGTTCAGGCGCTCGCTGAAGTTGGTTTTTTCGCTGTGCACGCGCGCGAGCAGCAGGCTGGAGAGCATCGGCACCAAGAACAGCGCCATCGCCAGCGCGATGCCGATGATGGAGAGGATGATCAACACTAGCTCGCGGAACAGCAGGGTGATCATGCCCGACACCAGCAGGAAGGGCAGGAACAGCGCGACGAAGGCGAGCGTCGCCGCGGTGACCGCAGGGCCGACCTCCAGGGTCGCGCGCCAGGCCACCTCGGCCATGGGCGCGCTCGGCTGCGCGCGGCGTAGGCGGGTGATGTTCTCGATGACGATGGTGGCGGTATCGAGCATGATGCCAATGGCGATCGCCATGCCGCCGAGCGAGAAGATGTTGAGCGAGAAGCCGGCCAGGCGCATGACGAAGACATTGATCGCCAGCGTGATCGGGATCACCAGCGCGATAATGAGGACTTGGCGCGGATTGCCGAGAAAGACGAACACCGACAGCACCACCAGCACCAACGCCTCGAGCAGGGTATTGCGCACGCCGGCAATAGCGTTCTCGATGTACTGGGCCTGGTCGTCGAACAGCGCGATCTGCATCCCGGCTGGGAAGGCTGGCTGCATTCCGCCAGCCGCGCCCTCACCGCCTGAACGGACTGCCGCGACGCGCCATACTTGGCTCGGCTGGCAACTCAGTGTGCAGCGCATGCGCATCCTCAATGGCGCCCAGATCCCGTCACCGGAGGCATGGAGCATCATCGAATATCTGGCGAAGAGCCAAGGCGCCGGGCCGCACCAAGCCGCTATCGAATACGGTCTTGCGGTGGCGCTTCTCGGGCTGCTTGTGGCAGCGGCAACCGACCTGGTGACTCGCCGCAGATGAGCAAACTTGTCCTGGCGAATCCGGTTAGTCTATCCGCAGTACATTCTAAAGCCACGCCATAACTGAGGTTGCCAATGGCCGAGACCAAATCGACGACCCTGACCGTTCGTATCCAGCCCAGCGTAAAGGCGGGGCTGCGGGCGGCTGCGGAGACGGAACGGCGCAGCTTGGCAAACATGATCGAGATCATGATTCTCGACTACTGCACTCGAAAGGGGATCAATGCCCCGGAACGGCAAGCGCATGGGGCCGCACCGGGTCAGTAACCGGTGCCCAGTGGCAGCAGGTCGACAGCAAACAGAGAACAAAGAGGAGGGCGGGGAATGACCTCGGACAGTCAAGACAAGAAAGTATCCGAGATCGGCGTCGATGCGGAAACCCTCTGGCAGGCGGCGGACAAGCTGCGCGGCTCCATCGACGCGGCGGAGTACAAGCACGTTGTTCTCGGGCTGATCTTTCTGAAATACATCTCCGACGCCTTCGAGACACGCCGGGCCATACTGGCCGAGGAGCTGAAAGCCGAGGGCATTGAGGCCGAGCAGGCCGAGCGTCTGCTGGAGGAGCGGGACGAATATACCGCTGAGAATGTCTTCTGGGTCCCGCTGGAGGCGCGCTGGGGGCAAATTCAGGCCCAGGGCAAGGCCCCCGACATCGCTAAACGCGTTGACGATGCCATGTACGCCATCGAGCGGGAGAATCCCAAGCTCAAGGGGAAACTGCCCCGCGACTATGCCCGGCGGCATATTACGCCGGAACGGCTGGGCGGCTTGATCGACCTGATCGGCTCCATCGCCATCGGCACCGCCCAGGCTCGCACCAAGGACGTGCTGGGGCGGGTCTACGAATATTTTCTCGGCAAGTTCGCTGCCGCCGAGGGCAAGCTGGGCGGTGAGTTCTTCACGCCGCGCTCCGTGGTGCGCGTGTTGGTGGAGATGATCGAGCCCTTCGAGGGCCGCGTGTTCGACCCCTGCTGCGGCTCCGGCGGTATGTTCGTGCAATCTGAACAGTTCGTCGAGGCGCACGGCGGCTCGAAGCGGGACATCTCCATCTTCGGCCAGGAATCCAATCCCACCACCTGGCGGCTGGCCCACATGAACTTGGCCATTCGCGGCATCGAGGCCAACCTGGGCGAGCAACCGGGCGATAGCTTCACCCGCGACCTGCACCCGGACCTGAAGGCCGACTACATCCTGGCCAATCCCCCCTTCAACATCTCCGACTGGTCCGGACAACTGTTGCGCGATGACGTGCGCTGGAAATTCGGCGTGCCGCCGGTGGGCAATGCCAACTACGCCTGGATTCAGCACTTCATCCACCACCTCGCGCCGCCCAACGGTCGCGGCGGCGGCATCGCTGGCTTCGTCATGGCCAACGGATCGCTCTCCTCCGCAACCTCCGGCGAGGGTGAAATTCGCAAGAACATCATCGAGGCGGATCTGTTGGACTGCATCGTCGCCCTGCCGCCTCAGCTCTTTCTGACCACGGGGATTCCCGTTTGCCTGTGGTTCATCAGCCGCGACAAGACCGGCCGGAACATCAAGGGCGGCGGTCGCGACCGTCGCGGCGAAACCTTGTTCATCGACGCTCGGCAGATGGGCGCCATGGAGACCCGTGTACTACGTGTGCTGTCCGGCTTGAACGGCTTTCCGGCAGCGCCGGACAGCGACATCGGCCGCATGGTCGGCACCTATCACGCGTGGCGCGGCGAGCAGAATGCCGGGGAGTACGAAGATATTCCCGGTTTCTGTAAGTCCGCCACCCTCGAAGAGATCCGCAAGCACGGCCACGTCCTCACCCCCGGCCGCTATGTCGGCGCCGCCGCAGTGGAGGATGACGGCGAACCCTTCGAGGAGAAGATGCAGCGGCTGACGGCGGAGTTGCAGAAGCAGTTTGCGGAGTCGGACGGACTGGAAGCGCGGATTAAGACCCATCTGGGGGAGTTGGGTTATGGGGGATGACCATTTGTTAGGTCCAATTCCGGCAAATTGGGAATATACAA
The DNA here is from genome assembly GCF_034860625.1 of Lamprobacter sp. Lineage (NCBI taxonomy): Bacteria > Pseudomonadati > Pseudomonadota > Gammaproteobacteria > Chromatiales > Chromatiaceae > Lamprobacter > Lamprobacter sp. The sequence goes on along the minus strand of NZ_JAYESN010000096.1, from coordinate 6,266 downwards.
CGCTTGGCGAGGCGTGCAGACGTGGTGGGGGTGACATCCAAACAGGACCGTTTGGAAGTCAACTTCATGCTGCTGACTATGTACCTGAAGGCATCCCGTCCATCATGCCCCAAAACATTGGCGATAATCGAATAGTTGAAGAAGGCATCGCCAGGATTAGGCCACATGACGCCGAGCGCCTATGTCGTTATTTGGTTCGCGAGGGAGACATAGTTTATAGCCGCCGTGGTGATGTCGAACGGCGTGCTCTGGTAAGAGCACATGAAGATGGCTGGCTCTGCGGCACTGGATGTCTCCGCGTCCGCCTCGGCAAGAATGGTGTTGAACCGCGCTACGCGTCATTTTATTTGGGGCATCCAAGCGTTCGTGAGTGGATTGTTCGCCATGCGCATGGCGCCACAATGGCGAACCTTAATACGGCTATTTTGTCGGCGTGCCCTTTCGTTGTTCCGCCGTCGCGTGAGCAACAAGCCATAGCCGACATCCTCGGCTCCCTCGACGATAAGATCGAACTCAATCGCCGCATGAACCACATCCTGGAAGCGATGGCGCGAGCCATCTTCAAGGCGTGGTTCGTGGACTTCGAGCCGATCAAGGCCAAGGTGGCAGGCGCGACCAGTTTTTGCGGTATGCCGCAGGAGATCTTTGACCAGTTGCCCGGCGGATTGACAGAATTCGACGGGAAATTGGTGCCGAATGGATGGTCTCTCAAGGCTACCTCCGACATTGCTGATTACGTTAATGGGAGAGCCTTTACAAAAAATGCCACTGGCTATGGCCGAATGGTCATTCGAATTGCTGAGCTCAATTCCGGCCCTGGCAGCGCCACGAAGTATTCACAAGTCAACACGGAACCGCAGTACACCGCATTTCCCGACGATATTTTATTCGCTTGGTCCGGTTCACTTGGGGTTTATCGCTGGCACCGTGACGAAGCGATAATAAACCAACATATATTCAAGGTGATCCCAAACGACAGGCCGTCATGGTACGTCTATTACCGGCTTGTTGAGGCGATGCCGTTCTTCCAAGCTATCGCGTCGACAAAGGCGACAACAATGGGGCATATAAAACGAGGTCACCTGTCCGACGCAATGTTTGTGGAGCCTCCTGGTTGGTTTATCGACGCAGCTTCGAAACAGATACGCCCCTTATATGACCTTATTCATTGTAATGAACGTCAGTCCATCACTTTGTCCGCTCTCCGGGATGCTCTTTTGCCCAAGCTGATTAGTGGTGAGATTTGTGTGAGCGGGGGCGAATAATGGCGGAAGAGAACAGCAATCTACGTAACGCTGCAGTTGAATCTACAAGCGCTCCAAGGGGTGTCCATGTATTTCAGCTGCCCTCTGCGAAGATCGCCATTCAACGCACTCCGCAGGCCCAGCGTATCACGCAATTGATCGATGCCATTGAAGAAATACCGGCATCAAACGGCGAGCTTGTATTTGACTTGTGCCGGGCTCTTGTCGAGTCCGTGTGCAAGACAATACTTAATGATCTCGGCGAACCGCTTCCGTCGAAGCCAAATGCCGAAAAGATGGTTTCGGCACTACTGAAGCGTCTGGAAGTGTTTTTGGACCCACAGTCCGCTGAAGCTGAATCAAAAAAAGCAGTAGGCGACACAGTTACGGGGATCAATAAGTTTGTCAATGGGATTGGAGAGTATCGTCGGCTATTCGGCGCGGCTTCTCATGGTCGAGATGGCTACAGTGATGTGATAGACCTCTCGCATGCAAACCTGGTCGTCGGTGTTACTGACGCGCTTGTCGCGTTTCTCTTTGAGACGCACAGGAGGCTGCATGGTCAAGAGGCGTGGCAACGCGCTCAATATGGGGATCATGAGGACTTCGACCAATATCTTGATGACGAACATGATCCAAGTCCAATTATGGTTTTCGGCGATGAGTACCAGCCTAGCCGCGCGTTCTTTGCATTGAACCGTTCGGGTTATCTCAAACGGCTAAATGATTGGCGTAAGATGAGAGAGTCGGGCGAGATCGATCCGGAGGATTTGGAATGAGTCATATCAGCGAAAACATAGTCGAATTGGCTGCTTTAACTTGGTTCGAGTCGTTGGGGTGGCGCGCGAGTGCAGGAGCTGATCTTTCACCTGGTGCAGACACATCACAACGTGATAGCCACGAGCATGCGGTTCTGGAGCAGCGCTTGCGGGCCAGCCTACGCAAGCTCAATGACCATTTGCCCGAAGAGGCGATCGAGCAGGCGGTTCGGTTGGTATCCCGGCCGCCGGAGCCGACGCTGGTACAGAACAATCGCTGGTTTCATCGCTTGCTCACGGATGGTATCGACGTGGAATACCGAACGCCCGAGGGAGAGGCGCGCGGCGACAAGGCCTGGCTGGTGGATTTTGACCGACCGGCAAGCAACGATCTGTTGGTGGTGAATCAGTACACGCTGAAGTGTGGCAGCAGCACGCGTCGTGCCGATCTGGTGGTGTTCCTCAATGGGCTACCGATTGTGGTGGTCGAATTGAAAGACCCTGCCGATGAACAGGCGGATGTGTGGAAAGCGTACCGCCAGCTTCAGGACTACAAAGAGCACATCCCCACGTTGTTTACCTGCAACGAGGTGATGGTGATCAGCGATGGCGATACTACGCGGGTTGGCTCACTGACTGCCGATGCCGACAGGTTTACGCCCTGGCGCTCTATTGATGATGCACGACAGCCTGGGGAGCCGACGCTGGAGTCCTTGATCAAGGGGTTGTTCGAGCCCGCCCGATTGCTGGATTACCTGCGGCGTTGCGTGATCTTCGAGGAAGACGATCGCAGCGGCGAGATCATCAAAAAGGTGGCTGGCTATCACCAGTTTCGGGCCATGCGAAAGGCGAGGGATTCGGTAAAGGTGGCGCTAAAGCCGCCCGCTGGAGACGGTGACGGGCGTGGTGGCGTTGTCTGGCACACCCAGGGCTCCGGAAAGAGTCTGACCATGCTCATGCTGTCGGGTGCGTTGATCGGGGATGAGCAACTTGCGAACCCAACGATCGTCGTGGTCACTGACCGTAACGATCTGGACGGCCAGCTATTCGGGACGTTTGCCTCTGGACGGGCGCTTCTGCGCCAAGACCCCGAGCAGGCCGAAAGCCGCGAAGATCTGGCGGCAAAGCTGTATCGGGCCTCCGGTGGGGTGGTGTTCACCACCATCCAGAAATTCGAGGAACGCGGTGAGCCGGTCAGTGAGCGGTCGAACATCGTGGTATTGGCGGATGAGGCTCATCGCAGTCAATACGGCTTTCTCGAAGGGGGCGCTCGCTGGATGCGCGAAGCGCTCCCCAATGCCACCTATGTCGGCTTTACCGGCACACCCTTGGAACAGGACGACCGGAGCACGCCGGCGGTGTTTGGTAATTATGCAGACATCTACGACATCCGGCAGGCGATCGAGGACAATGCCACTGTCCCGATCTATTACGCGATGCGACTGGTCAAGCTGGTGCCTGACGAAGCGGCCGTGCGCGAAGGTGAGGAAGAACTGAAGGTTCGTGCGGTTGCCGAGGCCGACAAGGCGGGACGCAAGGTTGACGACTACATCCGCGTTGAACTCGAGGCATTGGCCGGTGCGCGAGAACGGTTGAAGTTGCTTGCCAGGGAAATCGTCGAGCATGTCGAAAAACGGCGGGAGGTGATCGAAGGCAAGGCAATGACCGTCTGCATGAGCCGCGCGATCTGCATGGACCTCTACGATGAGATTGTGGCGTTGAGACCAGACTGGCACGCCGACGAGGACGAGGCCGGTTTCGTCAAGGTGGTCATGACCGGTTCGGCGAGGGAGAGTGAGCGGGTCGCGGCCCATGCGCGAACCAAACCCCGGCGCGAGGCGCTGGCACGCCGGTTCAAGGACCCGGAAGATGATCTGCGGTTGGTGATCGTCTGTGATATGTGGCTGACGGGGTTCGATTGTCCGCCGATGCATACCATGTATCTGGACAAGCCACTGGCAGGGCACAACCTGATGCAGGCCATCGCGCGTGTGAATCGCGTATTTGGCGAGAAGCCGGGTGGCGTGGTCGTGGATTTTCTGGGCATCGCGGATCAACTCCGTGACGCTGTGCAGACCTACACCCAGGCCGGCGGCGAAGGCAGCCCCGTAGAAGCGATTCAGGATGAGGCAGTGCCTTTGATGGAGCGTCAATTCGAGGCGCTCAGAGATTTCTTTAATGGGTTCGATGACGGTGGCTTTGCCGGCGGAGATGAAGCGGAACAGCTACGGGCAGTGACGGCGGGTGCGGATTACGTCTTTCAGCAGGAGAACGGCAAGAGCCGCTTCATGGCGATGGTGGCGGAATTGTCGAAGGCATTCGCGCTTGCGGTTCCGAGGCAGGAGACCGAGGCGATTCGGGATCACTTAGCCTATTTCCAGTCGGTACGGGCGGCGATTCGCAAGCGTTTTGTGGATGACGGTGGGCCGCCGCCCATCGATGCTCGTGCGGCGGTGCGACAGGTGATTTCCGGGGCGATCGCCTCTGATGGTGTCATTGATCTTTTCCAGGCTGCGGGTCTGCCGCAAGCGAATGTCGGTATCCTGTCCGACGAGTTTCTCGACCGCTTGGCCGCGCTGCCGCATCAGAACCTGGCACTGGAGACCTTGCGCAAGCTGTTGAACGACCAGATTCGAACCCGCGAGCGCGTAAACATCGTCCAGTCGCGGAGCTTTCGGGAGTCATTGGAGACCGTGCTCACGCGCTATACCAACCGTGCGATCACTACCGCTCAAGTGATCGACGAATTGATTGGTTTGGCACGGGAAATCCGCGAAGCGCTGCATCGTGGAGAAGAATCTGGTTTAAACGAGGATGAGCTGGCCTTTTACGACGCGCTCGCAGATAACGAGTCGGCTCGCCAAGTGATACAGGATGACACCCTGCGACTCATCGCCCGAGAACTTGCGGAGCGAATCAAGACAAAGGCGTCACTTGACTGGACGCAACGCGAGACGGTGAGAGCCGACATGCGCCGGACCGTGAGACGCCTATTGGCGAAATACGGTTATCCACCGGATGCGCAGGAGGCTGCAACCCAGTTAGTGATTCGCCAGGCCGAGTTGATGGCCGAGACTGTTGTTGATTAGCCAAGATGCCATTAACGTTTCATCCACACCCTGGCATGGTGTTGATCTGTGACTTCAACACGGGCTTCAAGGCCCCAGAGATGATCAAGCGGCGACCGGTGGTGGTGATTTCGCCCCGCCCCCGGCGCACGAACCAGCTTTGCACCATCGTCCCCTTGAGTACCACGGCGCCGAATCCGGTGGAGCCGTTCCACCATCGAATGGACCCGCGTTCGTTGCCTGGGAAGCTCGCCCGGAAGGAGACTTGGGCAAAGTGCGATATGCTCGCCACCGTGTCGCTAGAACGGCTGGACCGGGTGATGATCGGGAAGGCGCCCAACGGTAAGCGAATTTACTTAGCGGAACCGGTGCTTGACGAAGACTTCAAGGCCATTCGCCGGGGTGTGATGATGGCCCTCGGGATGATCGCCCCAGCTTGATTCAAGGGCGTCCGGGGACCATAATATATGTGTTCCCGATCAGTCGGGCTTGAAAGACTACCTCCGGGTAGCAGACCCCAGCCGGTGATGACAAACTGACTGGGGCCTCTGATCCAAGGCTCTGCATCGCAAGGTGCAGGGCCTTTTGTCTATCTGATCGTGGCATGTGGTCCCTGCCGCTGAGGCGAGGTAGACAAACTGCGGCAGATCGGTGCAGGCGCCAGCGGTGTAGATTTGTTCAACGCTGATGCGCAGGTGCGGATCGACGACGATGGTTCCCTGCGCATCGACTGCGACACCGGCTGCGGCCGGGGTCAGGCTGCGGCCGTTTCCAGGTTCAGGCTTCCGTGCTCATCGCGGTTCACGGAAGTCGCGCAGGGTATGCACGATCTCCTGATGACGGCGGCTCAGGATATCAGCCGCGTCAATCACATCGAGCATGGCCGATAACGCGTGCCGTTGCGCTGACGCTCGGCTGTCCCGATCTTCGATGCGGATGCAGACAGACTTTCCGCGATATTGATCCGGGGCTTTGGCCGTGAGGACACCCTCTTGCGAGACCTCGGCCTCGATCTGCATGTCACATCCTCTGGATTACATTTGTCGAGTTTAAATGCTGCCAGAGCCTTGCCTCTAAGGCAAGCTTAGCCGCCAGCGCCACCGATCAAAGAAACCCATGACCGACAACCAAAAAACCATCGAGGAGCACTTCATGCTGCGTCGTCGTCTCTGCACCCATCGGTTCTCGCCCGCCTT
>NZ_JAYESN010000095.1:0-15360 GCF_034860625.1 Lamprobacter sp. | reverse complement strand
GTCCATCGCACCTGTAATGTAAATCTGGATCAAGTCCTCTTCAGCCAGCTCACTGAGACTGTACGGCTTCACTTGACATTCGCGAGCCGTGCAAGCGCTTCGGCTTCGATCGCCTCCATAGAACGCCGTCCTTCACCGGCGGCAAGTGCCTCGTCAATGAGCCCCTGTAGATGGACAATCTTGGCAGCACGCTCCTGATCGCGACGTATCAAATCCCGAACGTAATCGCTGACATTGCTGTAGCGACCTGAGCGCGAGCATTCATCGACCCAAGCCTTCATCGCATCTGGCAAAGAAATGTTCATCGTTGCCATAAAATCACCTCCGGCGTCGATTTTGACAATTCTTGCCAAAGATTGTCAATCCGCAAAACAGCGGATCTATTTATACGCCACCCGCTTAAGCGTACGCTCGCCTAGCCGCTCTCAGCATTTCTTAAGGGCCGCCTCAGTCTGGCCCTGGCCCTTTGCGAACAGCGACGAGAAACGCATGGCTCAGCGGTGAGGCGAGCCAAGGCAAGCGACGCAACAGCCAGCGCATGGGTTTGGATTCAACCCAGGGCTGCAACCGCTGCAGCCGGCCGGGCAGAATCGGCACCCAGTAGACCTGGACCGACTTCGCCCCAAGGGTGAGCAGGATCTGGCGCAACCGCTCGGGCTCATCGTAGCGCAGATTCAACGGCGGCCCACCGAGTCGGGCGCGCAGGCGCTTGATCAGTGTGGCCAAGCTGCGTCGGTTCAGCGCATCCACCCAAACCTGCCCGCCAGGACGCGTTGCCGCCATCAGCTCCCGCAACGCAGGTTCAGGCGCGGAGAGCGCCTGCAAGACGCCGAGACAGATGACGCCGTCCATACTCTCGGGCCGAATCGGCAGCTTGGTGGCATCGCCCACCAGCCAGCGAATGGCCTCGTCACTGCGCTCGCGGGCCTTTTGCACCGAGGGGAGTGAGTAATCAAGCCCCAGCGTACTGAGCTTGCGGCTGGCGAGATAACGGGTGTAACTACCCGCGCCGCAACCGGCATCCAGCCAGCGTGAGCCTGGTGCATCGCCAGGCCAAACCCGCTGGAAATGCCGCAGCCGGGTCTCCAGCCCAGATGCGGTCCAGCCGGCGATCCCGGCATCGTCGTCGAATTGACGACCGCGCTGCACGAAGCGTTGACGCCAGTGTTCTTCGAAACCCGATCGGGCCATCAGCTGCTCCCTAAGAGTGCCCAGTCCTTCAGGCGGGTTAAGTGGACGAACTGAGCCAATCCCGCGTCCAGTCCGCGACCTGATCGCGCCAGACCTGGCGGGAGAAGGTGTGATTGGCCTCGGGCAGCTCACGCCGGGTGACGCGCGGGGCCTCAAGCAGGCCCTGCCAGGCGGGCGACTGGGCGGCGACGTCGCGAAACTCCGCGGCGGTGAGATCATCGCCACTGAGAATGAGCAGGATCGGGCCGGTAAAACGCTGCCAGCCCGCGGCCATGCGCTCGGGAAGCGGGCCAGGCGGGAGGCGCCGCCCCTGTTGCTCCTTGGTCGCTGATGTGACCGCCATCGTCCCGCTCACCCCTGTCGTCCTGCTTGCCCCTGCCGTCCTGCTTGCCCCTGCCGTCCTGCTTGCGACTTTCGCGTCCGAATCCGCATCGACATTCGTGTTCCCGCCTACCGAGCCTGACGCGCTCGAAGGACGACCGGCGCTGGCGACTTGCCGCACCATCGCCGCCAATGAGCGCAGCGAGTTGAGCGGATTGACACGCCCGCTGACCAGGCTTGTCCAGAAATCTCGACTCAGCAAGCGACGCAGGTAATAGCCCTTGAGATAGGCTTTCGCGAGTCCCTCCTCGGTGCGCACCCAGGGATTGAGCAGCACCAGACCGCTCACGCGCGGGTCTTGCCAAGCGTAGAACAGGGCAGCGGAGGCGGCATCGCAGAGGCCCCAGATCACGACCTCCTGGAGCCCCGGCGATTCGGCTTGAAAACAGTCGATGGCGGCACGGATGTCATCGTTGATCTGCTCGAAATCACGCTGCGGGCCGCTGGAGTCGCCCATGCCGCGGTAGTCGAAGCGGAACACGGGGATGCCAGCGGCTGCAAGATGCCTTGCCAAGAGCAGGAATTGGCGATGGCTGCCAACCCGGTATTGCGGGCCACCGACGACCAGCAGCAGGCCCCGATGCGTCTCGATAGCTCCGGCTGCAGTTGCGGCTTCGGCTCTGGCTGGAATTGCGGCTCCAGCTGCAGCTGAGGTTTCGGTTGAAGCGACAAAGACAGTTGCCGGATGCAGGATGCCGAGCAACTGCTCGCCACCGACCTCGAAGTTCAGCGCCCGCTCCATCGCAACAGTTTGCCGTCGCCCCTGCTCCATCGGCGCCTCTTGCGCTGGCGCGTCTTGCATCGGACTCGCCATCATCGGCTCAGCACCTCGGTCAGTGCCTGCTCGGTCGCCGCCAATAGGGCTGGCACCTCACGGATCTCTTGCGTCGCCCAGAAGGGCTCGCCTTGAACAACGGCGGTGTTGATCTGGATGTCGATGTCTGGCTGTTGCGTTGTCTGTCGCGCTGACGATTGAGGCAACGACTGCCCCGGTAAGCCGGCTTGCTCAGCGACTTGCTGCCAGGCATCGACGACTCGGGCGCTCGCGGGGGAAAGCGTTGGTGACTCCGCTTGGGTCACCTCCAGCCAACAGACCGCGCCACCCTTGGGCAGCTGCAGGCGAGCCGCGGCGAGCCGTTCAGCCAGTGCTGGCGCCAGACCGTAGCCGGCCACTTCCAGCACTTCACCGGCGTCGAGGCGCGCGCGCAGTTGGGCGGTGGTTTCCTTGGCGCCGCCGATCATGCCAGCGGCCATGCGCAAGCGCAGGAATTGGGTCAGGTGCAGCTCACCATTCGTCACGGGCTGCCAGAACAACGTCGCAGCGGGCATCTCGGCGCGCGTCTGTAGCAGATCGCTGATCAACAGGCAGCCGGCGCGCAGGCCCCAGAGGATCAGCGGCGCCTGGTAGCTTGCTTGCAGCTGTTCCAGGCACTGGCTGAGATCCTGCAGCCAGGTCTCCCAGCGGGCATCGGAGAAATCGCCGCTGCTATCGCCGCAGCCGTGGAGATCGGGGATCAGCACCACGTAACCCAGCTCGGCCAGGCGGCGCGCCTGCAGCGCGACCATACGCCGGGATTTGTTCAGTTCTTCGGCGAAGGGATGCACATAGAGCACGGCGCCACGCACCGGCTGGGTAGCTGGCTCGTGCAGGATCTGGAACAGAGCGCCTCGCTCCCCGTTGATGAAGGTGGGCCGCATTAGCATAACAGCCACCGCCCTAATCGGTTGCCGTTGAGTCGTCTAAAAACTACACTCAAGGCATGCTTGAGATCAAACAGACCGATACCTTCCGAAAGTGGGAGCGTAAGCTTCGCGACCAGCGCGCTAAAGCGATGATTGCCGCGCGCATCTTTCGTCTGGCCAACGGCCTTTCCGGCGATGTGGAACCTGTTGGGGCAGGCGTCAGCGAGCTGCGCATTCATCATGGGCCTGGGTATCGCGTGTATTTCAAGCAGCATAAAAGCGAAATCGTCATCCTTCTATGCGGTGGAGATAAAAGCACGCAGAAAAGTGACATTGCAACAGCAAAACGCCTTGCGGCGGAGTGGGATGCAGAATGACTGAGATGATCTATGACTACGATCCGGCAGCAGCCCTTGAAAACAACGATGCCATAGCGGTATTTCTCACTGACGCACTGGAAACGGGTGATTCGGCTTATATCGCTAAGGCAATGGGAGTCGTTGCGCGGGCCAAGGGCATGGCGGAGCTTGCGCGCGAGACCGGCCTCTCCCGTGAACAGCTTTATCGCTCCTTCAGCGAGCAGGGAAACCCAACCCTGAAAACCCTGCTTGCCGTGATGCGCGCCCTTGGCGTCGACTTGACAGTCCGTCCGCATGAAACCAAGCGTGACGATCCTATCCCCTCATAACGGTTTATCAAGCGGCCAGTTTGGCATCCACGAAGGCGACCAAGCTGCCAAAGGTTTCAAAGGTTTCGGCGCTGACCTCGTCATCATCCACCATGAGGCCGAAGTGTTCCTCGATGGCGGTGATCAGCCCGACCACGGCCATGGAGTCCAGCTCAGGGATGTTTCCCAGCAGGGCGGTGTCGGTACCGAAAGACTGGGCGCGGCCGTTGAGGCTCAGCGTGTTGTCCAGGATGTTGCGAACCTCGTCGAGACTAGAAGCCATAAACCTGTTCCCAAAGCGTCCGGCGGCGAGCCTGCCGGGGTCGATGTTGTACGGTCATCACTGAGGCGAAGTATATCAGCTGCGGCATGGATGCTTTATCATTGTGCGCAGCATATCTCAGCAATCTGTGCGGGCCAACTTGATGACGGGACTTTGCGGCTGGTTCAACCTCGAGCAGGGACAGGCATCCATCGACCTTGAGAAACGGGCCCAGCATCTGCCAGCCGCAGCAGGGGCCAGCACGAGCCATCGACATCATCCACTCGGCGCCTGCTTGGTACGCGCCGGTTGGATCAGCCAGGATGAGACGGGCTGTATCGCGGCACTCGCCGGCCATCCGCGCTGGCGCGATGCCGAGCTAGCCGCGCAGGCCAGGGATCATGATCCCGCCGTCGCACTGCTGAGCGCCTATCAGCGCTTTGGCGATGGACTCTTCGAGCGCATTGCCGGCGATTTCGCGCTGGTGATCCTCGACCCCTCGACGCTGAACAGCTCGGCGCCGCGCCTGCTGGCTGGCATCGACCGCACTGGGCAGTTGCCGCTGCACTTTGCGCCGACCCCTGGCGGGCTGGTCTTTGGCACCTCGGCCGACAGCGTGCTGGCACATCCGGGCCTGGAGCGTCGTCTGACCGCCGATGGCCTTTTCCATTATCTGTTCTTCCACATGCTGCCGGCGCCAGTGAGCCTGTTCGCCGGGTTGCACAAGCTGCAAGCGGCGCATCGCCTTGATGTCGATCGTGGTGGTTGGCGGACGAAGCCGTACTGGTTGCCGTCGTTCATGGAGCCGGCGGATGCCGATCAGGCCGCCTTGGGCGCGGAGATGAACGCGCTGCTTCGGACCGCAGTCGCGCGCGCTGCTGACGCTCACCAGAGCACAGGGGCTGGAGACACAGCCGACTCCGCAGCCGCACCCGGAACGTCGCCTGCAAACACAACGAGAACCACCACCGGTGCCTTCCTCAGCGGCGGGCTGGACAGCTCCACCGTCGCCGGCCTGCTGGCCGAGATTCACCCGGGCAGCGCCAAGAGCTTCAGCATCGGCTTCCATGCCGAGGGCTACGACGAGATGCCCTACGCGCGCCTTGCGGCGCGGCATTTCGGCCTAAAAGCGCATGAATACTATGTAACCCCGGAGGATGTGGTCGAGGCGGTGCCTTTGATCGCTGCGAGCTATGACGAGCCGTTTGGCAATTCCTCCGCCCTGCCCGCCTACTTCTGCGCCCGGCTCGCGGCCGAGACTGGCGTCACCCATCTGCTCGGTGGCGATGGCGGTGATGAGCTGTTCGCCGGCAATGAACGCTATGCCAAACAGGGGGTGTTTGAGCATTGGACCCGGATTCCAGCGCCGCTGCGCAAGACGATGCTGGAGCCCTTGTTCACACGGCTGCCACGCGCTGTTCCGCTGGTGAGCAAGGCGCGCAGCTATGTCGAGCAGGCGCGCATCCCGCTGCCGGATCGGTTACAGACCTACAATCACCTGCACCGATTGCCATTGGAAGAGCTGTTTGAAACAGACTTTCTGGAACAGATCGACACTGAGGCACCCTGGCGCTTGATGCGGGATCTCTATCAGCGCCCGCAGCAAGCCACATCGGTCAACCGCATGCTCTATCTTGATTGGCAGCAGACCCTGGCCGATAACGATCTGCGCAAGGTCACGCGCATGTGCCAACTCGCGGGTGTGGATGTGGTCTATCCGATGCTCGATGATGATGTCTTGGATTTTTCCAGCCGCGTACCTACTCGACTCAAGTTGCGCCCAGGTCATCTGCGACAGTTTTACAAGGAGGCCGTGCGCGACTTCCTACCGCCGGAGATCATCAACAAGAAAAAACATGGTTTCGGACTCCCGTTCGGGGTCTGGATGCATGAGCACGTGCCATTGCGTGAGTTAGCCTACGACAGCCTGCTGCGGCTAAAGGGTCGCGGGTTCTTGCGCTCCGCGTTCATCGATCGCCTGATCGAGCTGCATCGAGATGCGCACGCGGCCTATTACGGCGAGCTGGTCTGGATTCTGATGATGCTCGATCTCTGGCTGGAGAGTCATACGAGCGCTGGACTAGGGCCTGAGCGGGAAGCCCTAAGCTAGGCGCGACCGAGGAGGTTACGCCCTAGTCGGACCCCGAAACGCAGTGGGGTCTGGTCCCAGGGCGTGAAGCGAGGTAGCTGAAACGGGTCGCTGTCGCGGCAAGCAGTTCCCCAAGCCGTTGAGCAGGCGGCCTCGAAGCCAAGCTCTCGCAGCATGATCGTGTGCTCCGGCCTGTAGTCTTTGCCCGGGCGACCATTAGGATAGGCGAAGAGCCGCACCGGCCGTTTTAACAAGGTCTCCAGAGCGTATTTGCCCTGGCGTATCTCCTCGAAGGCCTCTGCATCCGGCAGTTGGCTCAAGATAGGATGATTCAGGGTATGGCCGCCGATCGTCATGCCAGCGTTCTCGAGTTGTCGCACCTGGTCATCGCACATCATCAGGTCACCAGGAAGCTCCACGCCAAAACGCTCTGCGAGCGCCGCCGCCCTAGCCTGGCGCAGCTCGCGGTCGAGGTATTTCAGCCCCATGATGAGCTCACCGCTCAGGGCAAGGCGATCGGCATTGGCTTGGATCTCGCGCGGGCCGAGCCCTTCTGGCCCGAGATCGAGCGGGCCTTGGGGCAACCGCCGAACGGTCTCCAGCACTGTGTCGTTGAACATGCGACCGCCATTAAGATAGCCGGCAGCGACGAAAAAGGTTGCCGGCACACCCGTCTCTTGCAGCACGGGCAGCGCCTCGGTGGCATTGTCGGCATAACCGTCATCAAAGGTCACGCAGATGGCCCGTGATGGCAGTTGCTCGTCGCGCAGCCGATCCGCCGCTTCGCTCAGCGGCAAGGGTTGGAAATGGCGACGAATGAAGCGCATCTGCCAACGGAAGGTCTCGCGGTCCGGGACGCCGGGCAGGAGTGGATCGGGCTTCGCCAGCACTCGGTGATAGATGAGAATCGAGAGTCGCGCCGTTCGCCCCGACGGCGAGAGCAACGAGAACAAGGGGGTAAATGGCATCAGGGTCATGCTGATGACGCCTCCGTTGGACTCGGTACACGACACACCACATGGCGGTACTTGCCATTAGCCTCGGTTGGAATCTGATCGAGGATCTGCAGGCTGACCTTGACCCCTTGCCCTAAACGGTCGACAAAGGCTTGCTCGACACGATCGGCAAATCCTGGCGGAAGCGCTGCTTGGATGCTCAGCAACAGGTCCACTTGAGTTCGGGTCTGCTGGATGACCTTGTAGGCCCGAAGTTCTGGGAGGTCGCGCATCAGATAATTGAACGCGCTGCCGTGCACCCAGGCCCCGTCTAGCGCCACAAGACCATCGTTGGCCCGCCCCTGCAGCTCTCGCAGCACGGGTAAGCTGCGCCCGCATGGGCAAGGATCGAGGTCAAGTGCACCCCGATCACCGGTCCGATAACGGATGAATGGGAACTCGGGCCCCATCAGGTTGGTGACAACAATCTCGCCAACCTCACCGGGCGCGACCGGTTGATCCTGATCGTCAAGGATCTCAACAATGAGGGCTTCGGCGGTGATGTGCAACCGGCCATTGGGACATTCGCGCGCGATAAAACCGGCATCGCGCGCGCCATATTCGTTCGCCACAGGACAACCCATCACAGTGGAAATCACCTGGCGCCATTCCGGTCGCAGCACCTCGGAGGTAGTGAAGACGACACGCATGCCGAGGTTATCGAGGGCTCGGCGCTGCTCGCGCGCGCGCCAGGCAACGCGCGCTAAGGCTGACGGGTAGCCGAACAGCATGCGGGGACGAAAAGCCTGAATCTCGTCAATAATGCGATCGATCCGTTGTGGATGCAGATCCTGAGTGGGAATCAGCCGAGAGCGCATCAGTCGATCGCGCCAGGTGCGGACCCTGTCTTGGGCGCCGGTCTCGACCGCAGAGCCCCAAAGAACGATCTCGCGGTCGCCGACATCGACACCCCACCAGCGGGTGGCTCGCCACTTGGCGGCGATATCCATGCTCTGGCGCTCCTTGCCCATGTAAAAGACCAACGGCTCACCAGAGGAGCCGCTGGTTCGCTGGACTGACAAACCAGTGGCATCTTCGCAAAGCCATTGGTCTCCCTGAGCGCGAATCAACGCCTTGTCGATCACTGGCCATTGTCTGAGATTCAGCGGAGTCGAGCGGTCCGGCGGGGGCACCGACTGACTGTGGAACCAGTCACGATAGAAAGGCACCTGTGTCGAAACGTAGCAGAACAATTGCTTAAGCCGTTCGGTTTGCAAGGCTTCGATACGCTCAAGGGGCCACCATTGGCTGACCTCGAGACTGCGACGCATGCGCACGCTGGAGTGTCGCTTGAGGCGTTCATGAAGAGGGAACAGAACGCTTGATACCCAGTGCGTATAGATGGTCATCACGGCGCCAGCCGAGAACGAGCAAGCTGTGCGTAGAGGTCCAGCCAAATTGGACCAATCCGATGCCAAGAAAACTCCTGGGCGCGTTTGCGTCCCTCATCCTGCAGCTGCAGCAGCCGTTGTGGGTTCTCGGCAAGCTCAATGATCGCCTGAGCCATGGCCTGCACATCGCCCGGCGGCACCAGTAAGGCATCCCTGCCTTCAGTCACCAGATCGGGAACCCCGCCTACATTGGTACTGACCACGGCAACCCCGCTGGCCCAGGCCTCGAGGATGGAATTTGGCGTGTTGTCGACCCGACTGGGATTCAGCATCACGTCGGCACTCTGGTAAAGCGCGACCATCGCCTCGCGATCGAGTCTGCCGGTGAACGTGACGGCGTCGCCAAGCCCGAGTTGCAGTGCCTCGGACTGAAGTCGGTCCGCCTCCGGACCCGAGCCGGCAATGCTGAGACTGATGTCGGCGTTCAGGTTGGGCGCTGACGATCGGACAAGGGCTAATGCCTGCAGTGCCGTTGAGATGTCGTAGATGGGCTCGAGGTTGCGGGTAACCACCAGACGCAGCTCTGCCCTGCCAGACCCTCTTGTCTTGGGCGAGGCCATGAAGCGGCTCAGGTCGACAATGTTCGGTACGATCCTGGCGGTAAGTGCATATTCCCGGAAGACCCGTTCGAGAAATCCCGACGGTACCGCCAACACTTCGGCGCGGCGCAGCATCGGCAACACCCAAGCCCCTTGCTGAGCGAGAAACGCGGGGGCAGAGCCACCTCGGTAGTTGACGACCATGGCCAAGCCGCGCGCACGCGCAATCACTATTGCGGGCACAGCGAACAGATGCCAGGACCACCCAGAATTGGCCATCAGGTGCATCAGATCGTTGCGCCCGGCTCCGTGCCAGAGCGACCACACATAGGGCAGCAGACGAAACAACGCTCGCACCAGGGGGATGCGGGCAATCAGCGCTGGTCGGTATGGGCGGTTTACTTGCACTAGCTCCACAACCAACCCTTCGGCGCGCAACAGATCCCGAAGCTGGCGCGTCTGCATGGCCATGCCACCGGCAGGTGGCGGCAGCGGCCCAACCAGTAGCACCCGGCAGGGCTCAGCCGGCATCGGCAATGGCCCCTTGCGTCAGCGCCTGGTAGATGGGCTGATAGCGGACGACGCTGGCCCTCCAGGTTCGCTCTTCTTCGACAAAGCGCCGACCCGCTCGAGTGATCCGGGACCAGTGTTCGGGCTGCGCGAGTATCTTGAGCGCAGTTTCGGCAAGGGCTTGGGCATCTCCGGCGGGGAAAAGCCAGCCGGTCTCGTCATCGCGGATCAGTTCCCGATGCCCCCCAACGTCCGAGGCTAACAGTAGGCGCCCCTGAGCCATCGCCTCAAGCGGCTTCAAGGGTGTCACCAATTCGGTGAGACGCATCGACAGGCGTGGATACACCAACAAGTCCACCAAGTCATAATAGCGCTGCACCTGATCATGCGGCACACGCCCGGTAAAGACGACCTTGTCCGCGATGCCCAACTGCTCGGCTTGACCCTGAAGGCGGTCCGCCTGCACACCACCACCAACCAGCAAAACACGCACCTGGGGGGCTTGTGCGAGGATACGAGGCAAGGCATCGAGCAACAGGTTCAAGCCTTCGTAGGCATAGAAGGAACCGATGAATCCAAGCACCGTCGCGCCAGTCAGGCCCAACTCGGCCGCTAGTTCTGGCTCGGGCGCGCCACCCAGTCGGAAGGCATCGGCATCCACCGCGTTTGGGATCACCGTGACCCGCTGCTCGGGCAAACCACGGGCGAGGATGTCTTGGCGGAGCCCCTGACAGATGGTCGTCACATGATCGACTCGCCGCAGGGCATAGGTCTCAAGCGCACGCGTCAGGCGATAGCGCAGACCGTTCTCGCGGCTAGTACCGTGATCGACAGCGGCATCCTCCCAAAAGGCACGCACCTCGTAGACGGTCGGAATCCCTAGGCGCCGACCGACGCGCAGCGCCGGAATTGCATTCAGCACTGGAGAGTGAGCGTGGATTAGATCCGGGTGCAAGGTTCGGGCCAGAGATTCAAGCCGTTTCGTCAGAGCCGCGATCAAACGCCATTCCCCGAGACCAGGAAGTGCTGGAGGTGTATACGGGGTGCGATAGAAATGCAAACCGTCAACCGTCTGCTCCATCGCGCCACTCCCATCCAGTTGCTTAGGGCTCGTCAGATGCAGGGTTTCCCAACCAAGCCGCCGCTGTTCCCGCAGGATGGCTGCGGTGCGGAAGGTGTAGCCACTATGCAGCGGGATAGAATGGTCCAGAACGTGGAGAATCTTCATTGCCTTGACCTCATGGGCTAGCGGCCTCTAGCCTTGCCAGGAATCCCTCGAACATGAGTAGCGACCAGAGCGCTGGGCTGTGGTCCCTTTGCCCCTCTTGGTGCTGAGTGACGAGTCTGTGCAGCAAATCCATATCGAACAACCTGGAATCGGCCATGCGCGGGCCTAACACCTTAATCCGTAGCCGCTCCCGCAACGGCCCCCGGAACCACTCAGCCACCGGCACCGAAAAGCCCTTCTTGCGCCGATAGAGGATGTCGTTGGGCAGGTAGGGCTCCATCGCCTTCTTGAACAGATATTTGCCTTCGCCACCGCGCAGCTTCAGATCCGGAGGCAGCCCCGAGATCCATTCGACCAGCGGATGATCCAGAATCGGCACTCGCACCTCCAAGGCGTGGGCCATGCTGGCGCGGTCGACCTTGGTCAGGATGTCACCGGGCAGATAGGTCTTGAGATCCAGATACTGAACCAAGGAGAGCGGATCAGCCGTCGGCGCCCGCGCAGCATGCTCGCGCAGCAGATCCACCGCGTTGTAGCCCTGCAGCTCACGCCGAAAGGCTGGCGAGAAGAGCTTGGCGCGCAGTTCATCGCGCAGGATCGAGACGCCTTGGAAATAGCCCTCGACCGCATCACGCGCCAGGGCTTGGAAGGTCGCCTTGGCGCGAAACACCCGCGGTGCCCAATCGGCCTTGGGATAGAGGCTGGCCAGCGCGCCAAACAAAGGTCGGCGCATCCCGAGCGGCAGCGGCCCGCGCAGCCGCTCCTCGGCCAGGTGGTGACGATAGCGCCGATAACCGGCGAGGTTTTCATCACCGCCATCGCCAGAAAGCGCGACGACGACCTTGCGTCGCGCCAGCTCGCAGACGCGGTAGGTCGGCAGCGCGGAGCTGTCGGCGAAGGGCTCATCGTAGAGCGTCCCCAACCGATCGAGCAGCGCGAAATCGTCGCTGTCGACCTGCTCCTGATAATGATCGGTCTGGTAGCGCTGGGCGACCAGTTGCGCATAGCGCGACTCGTCATAGGCCGGATCGGCAAAGGAAATGGAACAGGTCTGCACCGGGTCGGGCGACAGCCCCGCCATCATCGCCACCACCGCACTGGAATCAACGCCGCCGGAGAGGAAGGCACCGAGCGGCACCTCGGCGATCTGGCGGATCTTCACCGCCTCGCGCAGGCGGGCGACCAGTTCCTCCGCTGCGGCAGCCTCGTCGAGCGGCGGCAAGCTGTTGAAAGGCACATCCCAATAGGCGCGTGGCGCTGGCAGGTCACGTTGGCCATGGCGCAAGCTGAGCCGATGCGCCGGCGGCAGCTTCTGCACCGAGCGGAAGATGCTGCGCGGCTCGGGTACATAGCCATAGGCGAAGTAATCCTCGATCGCCTGCGGGTCCATGTCGCGCGGCAGATCGGGATGGGCCATCAGCGCCTTGAGCTCAGAGGCAAAGAGCAGATGGCCATCGGGCAGCAGGCTGTAGTAGAGCGGCTTGATGCCGAGCCGGTCGCGCGCCAGGAACAGGGTCTGGCGGTTGCGATCCCAGAGACCAAAGGCAAACATGCCACGGAAGCGCTCGACGCAGGCCTCGCCCCACTCTTCCCAGGCATGGACGATGACCTCGGTATCGCAGTGGGTGCGAAACTGGTGACCGGCTTGCTGTAGCTCCTGGGTCAGCTCTGGAAAATTGTAGATCTCGCCGTTATAGGTGACGACAACGGTCTCGTCCTCGTTGAACAGGGGTTGTTGGCCGCTGGAGAGGTCGATAATCGACAGCCGCCGGTGCGCCAGCCCCACCCCGGGCTCGCAATGCACCCCGCCCTCGTCCGGGCCGCGATGGAATTGGGTCTGGTTCATCGCTTCAAGCAACGCGCGATTGATCGGGCGCCGCTCGCGCAGATCGAAGATGCCAGTGATACCGCACATGTCTGAAGTTGCTCCTAGTCGCTGACCAAGGGCGTTCGGCCCAGCGCCTTGTCGTAGACGCGCAGATAGCCCTGCACCATGGCCGCCAGACTAAAGTCGCGCTCGGCGCGGGCGCGGGCAGCCAGGCCTTCGCGCTGGCGGCGCTCGGGATCAGAGGCATAGCGGGCGATGGTCTCGGCCAGTGCGATTGGGTCAGCCGCTGGCACCAGGCTGCCGGTGAGGCCGGGCTGCACCAGATCCGGATTGCCGCCAACCTCGGTGGCAATCACCGGCAGCCCGCTGGCCATGGCCTCGAGGATGGTATTACAGATGCCCTCGGCCAGCGAGGGGACCACGAACAGGTCCATGGCCCGCATCAACTCGGGCACGTCATCGCGCGCGCCGGGTAGCCAGGTCTGTTCCGCGACGCCGGCCTCGGCCAAGATCTCAACGGCAGCCGCTCGCAATGGGCCATCGCCGACGATGACCAGGCGCAGCTGAGGAAACCGTTCCGGAAGTCGGCGACGCAGCTCGACAAAGGACCGCGCCAGCTCCAAGGGCGCCTTGACCGCCTGCATGCGCATCACAGCGCCGATGACCAGTACCGGCGGGGGCGCATGCGCCGACGCATCCGAGATCATATTCGGGGGCACAAAACCTGCTGGCAACAGCGCACACCGATCGTCGCTACCGGCGGGCGCGCTGACCAGCGAGTTTGCCAGCGCGTTTTCCGTGGTCTTTTTCGGTGCATTGGCCTGCAGACTCGCGGGTGGATGGAAACGCTCGGTGTCAACGCCGTTGTAGATCTGATTCAGCCGAGCGCGCAGTACGCCGACCTGCTCGGTGAGATAGCCCATCTGATGCCGCGACAACGCGATGTATTGGCCCACCAATGGGCGCACTAGGCGCCGCAGACGACGGTTGCGAGGATTCGTCCCGTCCGCATCACCGACATCCCAACCATGCTCGCCATGCACCCGTGCTCCAACCCCAGCGACTGTTGCTGTCAGCTGCGCTTCCAAGGTTGCCAAATTGCGCGTATGCAGGATATCTGGCCGCAGTTGCCGGAGTAGACGCCAGAGCCGAGCATGCACGCCGAGATCCTTGCCCTCGCGCTTGTGCAGCGCATAGAGGTCGACATCGTCCCGCTGCAGGCGCTCACGAAAGGTCGTGGAGTCAGTCATGCAGATGATCGCATGCCGATAAGCGGCCGGCGGCATCTGGTTGATCAGGTTGACCAGCCCGTTTTCCATACCGCCGATATCAAGCCGGTGGATGATGTGGGCGATGAGCGGAGTGGCCGAATCCTCGGGCCTGTTAGCCATCGGTATAACCCACTGGCTGAGGCAAGGCTTGCAAGAAGTCTTTAAAGCGTTGGCGCGCGGCATTCAGCGACAGCTCATCCGCTTCGGTGCTGAGCGCGACCAGAAAGGCCCCTCGGCCATCGCCGGTCAAGACCATCTGGAGTTCGCGCAACTTGACCTCGACCCGATCGATGGTCGCTCGATCACCAATCTGGTACCAATGCCAAATCAGCCGCAATTGACCACCCGGACCGCGCAACAGGGTTTCTTGAACCGCTCCGACTCGACGCTCGCGGCCCTCAGAGCCCGTCAGCTGCCGAGTACCGCCACCAGAGCGACGCCAGATCTCATTACGCTCATGGATCTGGTTGCGCCAGGAGATCAACTCGGTGCCCCGCCCGCGGTTGTGATAATGCAAGACGTGCAGTTCCAGCGAGTGACCATTGTCCCGATAAAGCCCCGCAAGTTCGGCATCGGCGTCATGATAGGCGGGGCGCCAAGGATCTGACAGCTGTTTGGGACCCTGCCAGCCAGGCACCGCACTCGGTAGTTGAATAGGCGCATCGATCAGTATCTGCTGGGCCCTCGCCTGAAGGAGCGCTTCGCTGCCCCGAGTAGACCCGAGTATGGCAACTAAGGCCAGCAGGATCAGCGCCAGATTCTGCGCCCTGACCGAATGGACGGGGGCATGCTGAGTGTTCGCTGCGGCTTCAGCTCCACTGTGCTTGGACGGACCATGTCTGTCAGCCCAGAACGAACCGATCCAGAACATCAAGAACATCACCACACCGAAGAACACCCAGCCGACAACGATGTGGCCATAGCCGAGGATGATCCGCCCATCGGTCACATGCGCGGTGATGATGATGCTGTAGGCCCGAAGGCCGTTGGCGAGGATCGGCAAACCAATGGCGAGGGCCATGAAGGCCAAGCGACGCCAGAGGCTGTTGTAGTTCAGATAGGCATAGACCAGCCCCAGCGCCAGGGATGCGATCAGATAGCGTACCCCGCTGCAGGCCTCGATCACCACGAAGTCGGCGGCGGGAATGCTGATGTAGTGGCCATCCATGTGCACCGGAACGCCGCTGAGCTTGAGCAGCAGCACCGAGAACCAGGCGGTATAGTCCATCAGCGGCGGAACGATGAAATCGCCAAACGGTACCGCAAAGAACAGGTACGCCAGCGGGAACACCAAGATCCAGGCCACCCGCGGACCAAGTAGCGTC